>DHUW01000051.1:2894-4850 GCA_002409365.1 Anaerolineaceae bacterium UBA5224
GCTCAGACTGAGATCAGTTCCACCTCAGTCGTTAATTATTACCTTAATCAACTGGAAGAGTTGGGCTACATAGAACGGAAAAGCAATGTCTCCCGCGGCATCAACCTGATTAAGGATAGCGCCGGTGAGCTGATGCAGAACATCAAGTCAGGCGTCTCCCAACTAGTAGAACAGCTAATAACGATTCCCCTGGTTGGTAATATTATCGCCGGTGAGCCTATGCCTGTGCCAGCATCCGACTTCAGCTATTATGACCCGGAGTCCGGTGTGGATGTTGCCCGCAGTTTACTGCCACAGGGCGATAATTTGAGCGATCTTTATGCCCTGCGAGTACAGGGAGATTCCATGATTGATGCCATGGTCAATGATGGTGATATCGTCATCATGCGACGCACTAACCAGGCTCGTAACGGCGAGATGGTTGCCATTTGGCTGAACGACCGTGATGAAACTACTCTCAAGTATTTTTATCAGGAAAATGGTCACGTCCGCCTGCAACCTGCCAATCCCTCCATGAAACCCATAATTATTAACGACCCAAGTATCGTAGAAGTTCAAGGTAAAGTAGTCCTGGTCATCCGCCAACTGGACCAGTAGATACATCTCTTAAGGGGAAATGAAAAGCTGAGCTAAGCTTCCAGGCTCAGCTTTTTAATTGGAGCTCACAAATACCCTTTACACAATAGCGCGATCTTGCGATTACAATCAAACTATGCAAATTGTTAACTCTAAAGACGGAACCCCTATCGCTTTCGAAACCGTTGGCAGCGGACCTTTAATGATCATAACCACTGGTGCCCTTAACACACATAACTTTGGTGTGCCTGGCGACCTTGTGCCTTTTCTCCAGGACGACTTCACGGTTCTCACTTATGATAGACGCGGGCGAGGACAAAGCGGTGATTCGCTGCCTTATTCAATTTATAGAGAACTTGAAGATATTCAGACGCTTATTGAACACAATGGAGGGAAAGCCTACCTGTTTGGTCATTCGGCTGGGGCTGCTCTGGCGCTGTTTGCTGCTGCTGAATTTCCGGGAGAAACTTTAAAAGTCGCAGCTTATGAACCGCCAGTCAGTGGGAGCTGGTTCGAACGGGTTCTCACTGATCTACTCGTGCGTTGGATTCAAAAACAAGTTGACAAGGGTGAAAACCTGGCTGTGGTGACTCGTTTTATGCGCTTTGTAGGCATGGATGAAGACCTGATTGCGGAAACTCTGGCTGGCGAGCACGGTCAGGCCATCATCGACATGGCAATTACGATTGCTTACGAAGCCAAAATTCAAAATGCTTCCGGGTTATTTCTGAAAAGCCGTGCACAGCAACTGACCCAACCAGTCCTGATGCTTGCTGGCACCAGGAGCTTCAAGACGGCTCCAGGTATCATGGCCGATTATACGCATACCATTCCTCTGGCGGAGTCAATTCTATTGGAAGGTCAAACCCACACTTTCGAACCCCAGGTAATCGCTCCGACCTTACGCGAATTTTTCTTGCGTGATTAAATTGCGCCTGTCATCCTGAGTTTGCGAAGGTTGTTAATTTACTGTTTAATCAGACAAAATCTCCAGTGACATCATCATGCTGTCAAGCGCTTCCAGGCTGGGGGTCAACACTCCGCCCCCTTCACTTCTGAGAAGCTCGGTCATGTTAGTAATATACTCCGGGTACTTTTCTGCCATTGCTTCCAAACCCGCCTGGTCAAGAGCAAGATCCTGAAGCAGCGAGCTGTTTATCGGCAAAACCGCTGCGATGTAATATTTGCCATCGCTGCTGATTCCCTGGTAGGTATAGAAGATATCAAAATTGTCGATACCTACGATACCCTGCGAGTAGAGCGTCAGGTAGCGAATACCACGCCCCTTATCAGATTCGAGCCTTTTCTCTAAAGCGTGAAAAACTTGGGCAGCATTGAATGGCGGCAAGAATGGTAAATTGTCTTCCGAAGCAAGGTCCA
>DHUW01000051.1:5125-11323 GCA_002409365.1 Anaerolineaceae bacterium UBA5224
CTGAAAAACTGACCAGACGGCGTTCAGGCAGCTCGAAATCAGGCCAACCCATCTCAGGGTCATCTTGTGGGACGATAGATACGCTTGCGCCTGCCGCTACCTCTGCAGGCAAGTCAAAGGTAAGCCCACTGCTGCTAACAACTGCAAAATCACCACTGTAAACAGGCACTTCGGGTATGGCTGTTTTCTGACTCTCGATCGTAGCCGCCTGCTCAGTCACCTGTGCCTGCAGCGTTTCAAATTGTCCTGAAAGATCGGTCTGTTCTGGTGGGGTTGTAGGTACTGGTCCTGCTGCTGGAACCAGGCAGGAAGACAAAACAACGGTGGTGATAACCAGCGCAATTATGAATAGAGTGTATTTTTTCATGGAAACCTCATTTCCTTTGGACACAACTTTAACTATAAGAGTTTCGGATTATCTGAATTGATTATATTTTATGTATTGGTATTTGCACAAGTTTTGTCAAGGGAATTAGGAAAGAGCAGAGAGGGATTTCTGCTCCATACAGCTAAGGCATAACATCATCCGATCGGTTGGATATGCGGAAGTCGGCCGGAAGGTTATAAACGAACTCTCCTTTAGAAACGTGAAAACTACTCTACCTTATATATTTATTAGGAATGAGCCCAAATCCAGTTATTCTTTATTGGAAATATTTTAATTTATTGAGAGAGGGAATTTTTAATGGAAAATGTGCTAATGCAAACCGTGACCTCCCTAACTGATAATGTAATTAGCTTCGAAGGTGTCACGAAAACTTTTGGCGAGCAAGATGCAGTCCACGACCTGTCTTTCGTTTTCCCAAAAGGAAAAATTATCGGTCTTATCGGACCAAGTGGGTCAGGCAAGACCACCACTGTGCGCCTGATGACAGGCATATACCATCCTACCGAGGGTAAAATCCACGTCATGGGCTCTGACCCCAGATCCTTCACCTTGGAAGAGCGTGAAAAGATTGGTTACATGACCCAAAATTTTGTTCTTTATCCAGACCTTTCCGTAAAGGAAAACCTGGCATTTGCCGGTGCAATTTACGGTTTTGGTTTCGGCCATCGCGCAAAACGGATCAAAAATCTGCTCGAGTTTGTTGAGCTAAGCGATGATTCAAAAAAGTTAGCCAGGAACCTCTCGGGAGGAATGCAGCGCCGCCTGGCTCTCGCTGCTGCCTTGATCCATGATCCTGACTTGATCTTCCTGGATGAACCTACAGCTGGAATTGACCCGATTTTACGGCGTAAATTTTGGGATCATTTCATTGATCTACGCGATCAGGGAAAATCCCTCGTAATTACCACCCAGTACGTCAACGAAGCCTCCTACTGCGATCTGGTAGGCGTAATGGCTGAGGGCAAACTGCTTTTTCTGAAGAAACCTGAAGATCTGATGAAAACAGCGTTTGGCGGTGATGTGTTGATGTTGAACACCGAAGACTCTCTCTCGGACACACTAAACAATGAACTGCAACAATTACCTTTCGTCCAGGGTGAATTAACCTTTCTGCAAGACGGAAGCCTGCGCCTAATTGTAGATGAAGCCGCAACTGCCTTACCTCAGGTAATGGAATGGTTCAAAAACAAAGAACTGGCGTTGCAGTCTGCTGAACAATATTTCCCGCCTTACGATGATGTTTTTGTGAAACTGATCGAAGACTATCGCAGTAATATCGAAACACCAGCAGAAAACGGGGGGTTGGCATGAGACGTATCGGTTCTTTCTTTGTTCGTATCTTTTCTTTTTTTCGCAAAGAGTTCGTTGAAGTCTTGCGGCAGCCCAAATTGATCCTGACCTTAATTCTTGGTCCATTCCTGATCTTACTTCTCTTCGGTCTCGGATACACCAATCAACGCCCTCCTGAACGCACCATGTTCGTAATCAGCAAGGATAACCCTTTTGCTGAACAGATCAAAAATAAGGCTGCCGATCTGGATTATGTGATTAAATTAGTGGGAGTGACCGATGATTTTGACCTGATGATGCGCAATTTAAACCGGAATGCGATCGATTTAGGGGTGATCATACCGGATAATGTTTACGAGACTATCCGTTCAAATCAGCAAGCACTTATCGAAACTTATCACAATCAAATTGACCCTGCTCAGATAACGTACATGGAATATATGGGGGCTTTCCTCGCAGATGTAATCAACCGGCAGATCCTGCAATCAGTTGCCGAACAAGGGCAAATCGAAGCACAGAATGTTGGTCCCCTGGTTGACAATGCCATTGAAAACACTCGAAACACCCGGATCATGTTGGAACAGGGCGATGTAGAATCCGCCCAGCATTATCAACGCGCTGTTCGTGGAAATCTTAGTACGCTGCAGCTGGCTGTCGGTACGAGCGCAAGTTTGCTGCAAGGGATCAACCAGGAGTTTGGAGGTGATGCAGGCAGTGAAGGCGACATTCTGGCGAAGCTTCAAACTACTCAAGACAACACTGCCATTGCCCAGGATTTCCAGACAGGTCAGGAGAATTATGATCAGGAAATTGCCTCCCTGCAAGAAGAGGAAAATATTCTTCTCGAGCTGCAAACAGATTTAGATAGTTTCACCTCGATCCACCCTGCAATTATCACCCGGCCATTTGTCTCAAAGACCAAGTCGGCGATCCAAGCAGAAGTCTCACCAACCAGTTTCTTCATCCCAGGTGTAATCGTGCTGCTCTTGCAGCATATGACCATCACGCTATCTTCTTTGTCACTGGTACGGGAGCGCCGGGCAGGCACGATGGAACTTTTCCGTGTTTCTCCCCTTAAGCCGGTAGAGATTCTCTTCAATAAGTATTTCTCCTATCTTGTGATCGGCCTGCTCATTGCAGCCATCTTAGCCCTGGTAGTTCGCTTTGGGCTTAATTCGCCTATGCTTGGCTCATGGGTGGATATGCTGATTGTAGTGGTATTGCTTCTTTTTGCCTCATTAGGTGTAGGCTTTATCATTTCCTTCTTATCAAAGACAGAAACCCAGGCAGTCCAGCTATCGATGATCGCCTTGCTTTTCAGTGTCTTCTTCAGTGGTTTCTTCCTGGATCTGCGCTACCTGCTTTACCCGGTTCGTTACATCTCTTACTTGATCCCAGCCACTTATGGCATTCAAATGCTGCAACTTAACATGCTCCGAGGGCTGCCCATCAATCAGACTTCAATGTTCAGCCTTGCAGGTTTCGGACTTGCTCTCTTTTTCATTGCCTGGCTTTTGTTAAGGCGTACCATGGCAGATGAGTAGAAAACGGAAATTTCTCTTTTCCAAAGATTCGTAATAACAAAAAACCGCTCCTTGAGGAGCGGTTTTTTGTTAATCTTGGAATGATACTAGACGATCGCGACTTCAGCGCCAGCTTCCTTCAGCTTGGCAGCAGCGTCATTGGCGACATCTTTGCCAACAGCTTCGAGGACTTTGGCGTCAGCTGTTTCGGCCATATTCTTGGCATCAACCAAACCGAGGCTGGTGAGCTGGCGAATGACCTTGATGACTTCGATCTTCTTGGGACCAGTTGCTTTGATGACAACATCAAATTCGGTTTTTTCTTCAGCTTCTTCTTCAGCAGCGGCAGCGGCAGGGCCAGCAGCGACAGCAGCGACGGGAGCGGCAGCGGAGACGCCCCATTTTTCTTCCAACATTTTGACGAGGTCGGCAGCTTCCAAAACGGACAGTGTGCTCAGTTCCTCAACGATTTTTGCTAAATCAGCCATTTTTTCTCCTATATATTATTTCTTTTTAAATATTTTCTCGTCTTGAAACGAGCCTGTTAAGCAGCAGTTGTCTGCTTTTCTGAGTTTGCTTTAATTACAGCGGCCAAACCACGGGCGGGTTCCGCTAATGTACGGACTAACTGGCTGGCGGGTGCCAAAATGGTGCCCATCAGCATGGAACGCATTACCGGCAAGGTCGGCAAGTCTGCCAATGCCTTTACCTGGTTTGCATTAAGCAAAGCCTTGTCCAGGTAACCACCTCCGACAACAAAAACTTCGTTGCCTTTGGTAAGTTCGGTCAGCGCTTTAGCGGCAGCAGGTGCGTCTTCAAATGCGAAAACGACGACGTTGTTGCCTTCCCAGGTTTTAGGATCATACTTGTAACCTTTCTCTTCCAAAACAAGGGTGAAGAGGCGGTTTTTGACTACATGCATCTCGCTTTCTGATTCACGCAGTTTTGCGCGGGCATCATTGATCGCGGGCATAGTCATTTTATTGTAGGTTAGATAGTAAATTGCCTTGCTGTTATCGATCCATTCACGATATTGCTCGACAATTTCTCCTTTATGTTCTCTCGAAAATGCCAATGTACTCTACCTCCTTCCAACAAAAAATCTCTTTCCGTTTTTCCCACGAAAAGAGATTCAATAAACATATCGTCTGTTTTGAACCTCCACCTCGGCGGGAAATTAAGCCGTAAACGGCACCAGCTTTCTTAAGCAGAGCGTGCAATTTTGCACTATTCTGTTGTCTGACCCAGCAAGTATAACATACTTTTTATCATGTCAATGTCGACTTGTCTCACTGTAAGAGCAACATGATAATGTCCTAAAGTAGCAATTTAGAAATGTCCTAAAAGATAATAGGAGCTATGAAATGGACAATCGAAATGAGCAATGAAGAATTACACCGAAAAAGTGAAATTGAAAATGTTCTTGAGAATCGAGGAAGCCAAAAAGAGGCTGCACACAAACTGGGCATCAGCGAACGGCATTTTCGACGGATCCTGCAGCGTTATCGAAAGGAGGGCCTGGCAGGTATCGTCTCCAAAAAACGAGGTGTACCCAGCAATCGCAGACTATCTCAGGACATCAGGGAGGTTGTTGAAAGGTTTATCAACGAACCACTTATGAAAGGTTTCGGACCATCTCTGATGGCAGAAAAGTTGGAGGAGTATAAAGGCATACGCTTGAGCAAAGAGACCCTGCGGAAAACAATGATCCAGGCCGGTGTCTGGAAAGCAAAGGTCAAAAAGAAAATTGAACCGCATTATGCCCGTCCACGAAGAGAGCATCGGGGTGAGTTAGTGCAAATAGACGGTTCTGAGCACGCCTGGCTGGAAGATCGAGGTCCAAAAGCCAGCTTGCTGGTGTTTGTGGATGATGCTACCAGTGAGCTCCTGGAGGCTGAGTTCGTCCCTGAGGAAAGCTTCTTCAGCTATGGCAACCTGGTCCAACGCTACTTCAAGACCCATGGAATGCCCAAAGCTTTCTATAGCGACCGCTTTAGTGTCTTTCGGGTCAATCGGAGGGGTAATCTCCGATACGAACCTGTCACTCAGTTTCAACGAGCACTCAGCGTTTTGAATATTGACCTGATTTGTGCCAATTCTCCACAGGCTAAAGGACGTGTGGAAAGAGCCAATCAAACCTTGCAAGACCGCTTGGTGAAGGAAATGCGTTTACTGGGGATCAGCGATTATCTACAGGCCAATGCCTTTCTACCCCAGTTTATTGCTGAATATAACCGCAGATTTGCGGTGTCACCCGCTTCAAGCCTTGACTTCCATCAAAGTCTGGATGAAACCCTTGATTTACCCTTCCTTTTCTCCATCCACGACTTCCGCCAGATCAGCAAAACCCTGCAGATCAGTTATGCTGGCAAGACTTATCAAATCCTGACCCAACATCCAGCATATTATTACGCTAATCAAGAGGTTTTGATCACTTGTGACGCTTCCGGTTCTGTCTCAGCCTGGTTTGGTGGCAAACAACTCAACCTGGAGCTTCTGCAAGAAAGACCCGGACAAACCCAGATTACCTCTTCTAAATCCAGTCAAGCAAAACCGCTACCACCTGCATATGACCATCCTTGGAGGACCTATGGCAAAAAGATAAATGGCAAACCTGTCTTGACGACTATGATGGCTGAATAGGACTTTTCTATTTAGCCACCATTAGGACATTTCTAAATTGCCTTGACAGTCGACTTGTCTCACTTTCGGGGAAGAACGGAAAGCTAAACCCGAAACATTCCTCACTGCCCCAACAATTGGGGAATCCCTCAAAATCCGTAGGATATTCACCAGTTACTGCCCCTTGTTGATCAATGAAGTATGCTTTTTTATTGTTTACGTAAATGAAGCTATTTCCATTTGCCCAGCCAGACGGATTGAGGACTCAGAAGCCTGGGCAAGGCAACCTGATCGACTTCCCCGGTGGGTGAGAGTTTTACAAAGAAATAATCCTCTGAGCGGTAGGCAAAATTGATTGTGAAGGGTATTCTGCCA
>DHUW01000034.1:0-7648 GCA_002409365.1 Anaerolineaceae bacterium UBA5224
CCATCCAACCAGGAAACAGAAAAAGCATCCTGTTTCCTGCTCGTCTTTCGGTGATGGAATACGAACAAAACCGCCAGGACTCCAACCAGCATCATGAATGCTTCGAAAATTCCTGCCCAATTGGGTAGTCCATGCGAGGTAGTTTTTGCCGTATCAAAAGCATCCACAATACTGAGCAACTGCGGCACCAGTGTTCCACGGCTGACACCGATGATCAAGGCGGCTGCCATTATCCCGGCCAAAAAGCCCAGGGGGATACCAGACACACGGGATGACTTCTTGAAGAGCAAGACAATAAGCAAAATTGAGAGCAGCAACGGTACCAACGCCAGCCAGGCTGAAGTTTGGGGAAAGGTACCAAGCGGATTGACGACCATTGGGATGATCACCTTCTGCACTAATACCAAAACGGTGAAACCCGCTGTCATCCCCACCAGGGTGTACATGGAGATTCCGAAAAGAAGGGTGTCTCCGAAGAGGTAGCCGAAGACCATCAGGCTCAAAACCAAACCGGTCAACATAAGAAGCAGGTCGAGTGTGCTCATTGCTCAGGCTCCTCTGTCCGCTTTTGTGCATCCTCATCGGCTTTCATGATCATACCCAGCAGTAAAACCACGGTCATCAGGAGCATCCCTACCTGGAAGGCACGTTGATTAATGCTGAAAGCTCCGCCATCTGCGACGCCTGCCACCACCCCTTGAAGTTGTCCTGAATCATAGTAAGCCAGCAAAATTGGCGCTGAGAAAGCGGTGGTGATAGCTGAGGTTTTCATTCGTGTGCGCCATGGGCTGACTTGTTCCAGCCAGGTGCGCACAAAATCTGCCGAGTCACTCACCAAAATGACCTGATCAACACCGGCGAAGAGATCTGGATCGCCAGTAAAAGCCTGGTCCATCGGCAGTTCACCCCAACTTGGTGACACCCTGATCCCTGAAGCCAAATAGCCCAGTATTCCCCCAGGAACGTATTCAAGAGGGTGTTGACTGACATCGAGAATGTTGCCCGCCAACCAGAGATTTTCCGGATTGGAGGTCACAATTCTTGGTTGATTACCTTTTTCTTTTAAGATCTCCAAAACCTTTTCGGCTAAAGGTTCGATATCATGGCGGGTTGCTGCCAAGTAATCCAGAACGATCAAAACTGAGTCCTCGGGTGTGATAGCTTCCAGGTTTTTCGTGAAAGCTGCTGCAGGCATCACTGATGGCAGCTCCATTGCCCCAGGCGATCCTATCAGAATCGCACCGAGCACACCCAAAATCAACAGCAAACCAAGCACCAGCCTGCCCAACTTCCCGGTCGAGGTGGTCTTATGCAGGACTGCGATGGTCCGGCGACCCTCCTGACTGATGATGTCAGAAAAAACCTTTGCCCGCTCACGCTGGGCTTTTAGCATAAGCAGATCCGGTAAAACCGCTTCAGTTGAAGCCGGGACTTCTGCGAGTTCTGGCTTCTCATCTTCATCTTCAGGTTCTTCTGCAGTTTCTTGAGGACCATCCGCATCTTTATCGACCGCACCAGGTTTTTCTTCTTCTGTTTCTTCCGGTTCTTCCTCGGCGGATGTTTCTTCAGGCGCACTGCCCTCTTCCGGATTCATGTCATCATCAGTGGGGGTCTGCGCATCTTTAGTTTTTGAAACATCCAACTCTTGCGAGGTTTGCTCTTTTTCCGACTCAATGATTGGAGGTTGATCATCCTCAGGAATGTTGTGGAAAAATTCGGGTTCAGGAGTTGTCTCATCCTCTTGATCAGGGCTGTTCTCTATTGGCTGATCCTGACCCGGTTCGAGTTCCCCATCAATCGGTTCAGCGGTGTTTATCTCGGTTGTAATTTCGTCTCCAGGCTTGTCGGACGTTTCCTCAGGTAAGCCTATCTCACGTCGCAGCAATTCCTGCAGTTCTTGTTCAGTCCATTCATCATCGAGGTCATCTTTTGTCGAAGAAGGTTTACTTTCCTCGATATCATCTTCTTGTTTTGGATGCAGTTCGCGTATTCTACGCAGCCACTCGGGATCACCATTCTCGTCAACCAGGTCCGACTCGATCCGGTGTGATCTTCTCACTTTTTCGCGTTCATTCTGCTCGCGGATGCGGCGCATGATCTCGTCAAAGGCTTCGTCTACTTGTTTGCGCCCTTCCTGTGTGCGCTGATCGTCCATCGCGATTGTGCCCTTTGCCAACTCGCCAGTCGCATCTTCCTCTTCCTTGGCGCGCTGTCGGATTCGTTCCAGCCAATCCGGATCGTACAGATGTGAATTATCCTGCTCATGAGCCTCCGCCAAACCTTCTGGTTCTTCATCTACAGGCTGGTCGGCATCTGCCAGCAAGGGGCTATTTTCCAGGGAGTTAAGGATCTCAGCTGATGTTACTACTTCATCCGGCTGTTCTTCAGCAGGAGTGGCTGCGGAGTCAAAACCTTCCAGCTCAAAAAGCCCTTCCAGTTCCTGACCACAGCGAATGCAGCGCAGGGTGAAGGCTGCGTTTTCCTGCCCGCAATTGGGACAGATCCTGAGGTCTTCATCACTCATGCTCGACCTCCTGCCCAAATAAAACCCGCAGCGCCATCAACAGAGCACCCAGGGCGACACCGATCAGCAAACCGCGCGCGCCAACAACCGGCAGGCGCTGAATGACTGCGACCAACTTGCTCATCCCAGGGTTGCCTTCAAAGTTCAGAAAACCCAGGTTCAGGAAGAGAAAAACCAATGCGCTTATTCCGAAAGTCACGGTCAAAATCGACCAACCCCGCACCCGGAAAATCTTGACTGCGGCGCTCATTAACACCAGGGCAATCAATGCCATCACTGCGTTTTCGAGCGGCATCAAGACCGTGCGGATCCCTGCCAAATATACCGGGTCATCCACTCCTAGATACCAACCCAGCCCCAAAGTAATGAAGAAAGCAATAACCAGCACGATGCTATAGAGGAAGCCTTTTCGCCCTTTGATGATGAAGTGGATATGCGTAACCAACAGGCTGGCAATCGCGATCAGTAAAGCCACACTGGAAATGATGATTGCCCAATTGAGCACCAAACCGAGATAAGGAGCAGTGTAAGGCTGGAAAAAGAAGGCAGCCAGCATTACGAATCCCGAAATTGCTGCTACAACCAACGGTGTGCGCTGTTTCACGGCAAAACTCCGATCAGCTTCAACAATGCTGCCACAATCAGAGCAATTGCCAAGATGATACGAAGCCAGTTCATCGTCTTGGCTTGATTTTGATAAGCATGTTGGTTAACCTTGCCGATCGAAGGCAGGTAGTAATCTTCACCCAAGGTAACCATCGACCCTGAAGCAAAGAAAGCTGCCTGCGCTCCAAGGGAACTCGTAGCGGCAACCAGGGGTAACTCCTGGCGTTCTGCCAGGTCGCCGATAAGCATATGTTCCGGCCGCAAGGTTCCGGTTAAGATCAAGCCAGCATTGTCTTTACGGGCAAGTTCGGGCAGTAACCCTGCCATCCAGGCGATCGAGTTTATGCCGCTCAATTCGCTGTGGTCAGAGCGAAAAAGTTCTGTCGCCATGGCATTTTCATATGCTCCATGGACCACTAATTGGCTAATCGAAGCCAGGGCGCCTTCACCGCTGAAGGTGCGCGTGGGCCGGTCATTAAATACTGAGCGGCTCAGCAAGATTCGTTCAATAAAGATACCAACAGTGTCACCCATGGTGGAGTTCTGACCAGAAAAACCTTCCCCATTACCAAGAAGAAGCGCTTTACCTTCTTCTGAAGAGCGATGCATGAGCGCTTCCACGCCGTCATAAGCAGGCACATTTTCTAAAAGTTCAGCGCCTGGTTTTCTGTTTGTCAGCCAAACCAGCGCCATCACAATGACCACCACCCCAACAAGAATAGCCGCGATTAGGTCGCCAGGGCTGATAGGAGACATCAGGACTGCTCCCTCAAGAAAATTGGAAATTTAGGCAGAGACTGGATTTCCTGCATTTGTTGAGCCATGCAAAATGCAAGGGTAAGTGGTCGATTTGTATGCAAAAAGAGGTCGGCAGGAGGCTCTACTTTCATGGATAAAGTATAGCATAATCGAAGCCTGGTTTGTCGTCCTGGAGCATCCGGGACCATGCTTTCATCCGCACACGGAGGTGGGTCAAAGGCTTCCGTTACAAAGCCTTTCCAACCACCTCATTCCACCCTCACCTCAGGATGCCAGATTAACTAACTATGAATCGAATGACCCAGGGCACTTTCCGCGGCTTCCATAATTGCCTCTGATAGTGTCGGGTGGATATGCACCGCGTTGGCAACTTCTTCAATTGTCAGTTCGTTTGCCTGCGCCAGCACCAGCTCAGGCAGCAGCTCCGAAACTTCGGGTCCGACCAATGTCGCGCCCAAAATTTCGCCGTATTTGGCATCGGTGATCACTTTCGCGAACCCCGTGCCTTTGCCCAGACCGAGCGCTTTTCCGTTGGCGATGAAGTTGAAGCGACCGACCTTAACCTCTAAGCCGGCTTCTTTTGCCTGGGCTTCTGTGTAGCCGAACGACGCCACCTGCGGGTCCGAAAAGGTCGCCCGGGGGATCATGCGGTAATCCAGCTTGCGTTCTTCCAGCCCGGCAATATTCTCGGCACAGATTTGCCCCTGGGCTGAAGCAGTATGGGCGAGTAAAAGTTTTCCGGTTACATCACCAACCGCCCAAATTCCGGGTACATTGGTTGCCATGCGATCATCAATCTGTACAAACCCGCGTTTGTCCAGCGCCACGCCTGCTTCTTCCAGCCCAATCCCCTGGGTATTAGGTTTGAAACCAATTGCCACCAGGGTGATCTCTGCTTCAAGACGCTCTTCGCCCTTTTCACCTTCCACCACCACTGTTGTGCCAGTGTCGGTTTTCGTAACAGACTTAACCTTTGTTCCTGCCAAAACCTTCACGCCACGTTTCTTAAATGCTTTAGCCAATTCTGCCGCAGCTTCCTCGTCTTCATTCGGCAGAATGTGAGGGAGCATTTCAACGATGGTCACCTCCACGCCATAACCGCTCCAGATGGTGGCAAACTCGACGCCAATTGCGCCGCCGCCAATGACCACAGCCGACTTAGGCAACTTTTCGAGCATGATCGCGTGCGAATAATCGAGCAATTTTTCCCCGTCAGGTTCCATCCCCGGCACCACGGTCGCGTGCGCGCCGGTCGAAATGATAATGTCTTTGCCTTCGACCTCTTCTCCTCCGCCCGCGTTCAGCTCGACCCAAATTTTGCCTGCTCCAGTCAGTTTGGCAGCGCCCTCAATTACTTCAATGTTGTTTTTCTTCATTAAAAAGGCGACACCTTTGGTGAGGCGCTGGCTCACTTGCCGGCTGCGTTTGAAGGCAGCAGAATAATCCAACTCAAGGTTGTCAAAGCTGATCCCGTAGGTTTTGGCATCATTGCGTAAGGTTTGGGCGAGCTCAGCGTTGTGCAGCAAGGCTTTTGAAGGGATACAACCTTCATTCAAGCACACCCCACCCAGCCATTTTTTATCAATAATGGCGGTTTTCAAACCCAGTTGCGAAGCCCTGATGGCAGCCACATATCCGCCTGGTCCGGCACCGATCACGACGACATCAAATTGTTTCATATCTCTCCTCTGCATCTTCCAATTATTTGATAAAAGTACCTGCTCGCAACTCGCTAAAAGCTTGCCGCAATTCTTCCTGAGTGTTCATTACAATCGGTCCACCCCATGCTACAGGTTCGTGCAGAGCAGGTGCGCTGGCGAGAATAAAGCGCAGTATCTTCCCGGGTAGAGCACTCACTTCCACACTATTGCCGTCCGTTAATAACAACGCGGTTTTTTCCGCAAAAATTTCATCGTCCACCATGGCATCGCCCAATAACGTGAAAATGAAGACGGTTTCCTCTTCTTTGACCGGGATTTCAATGGACTGCCCTTCCTTCAAGTTCACATCCAGCAAAGTTGCCTGGATATGATGCGGCCTGGCACCCTCTACGCCCTCGTAGGAACCGGATATAACACGTACTGTAGCGCATGCATTCTCAGCGACACCCACATCTTCTGGACGGATATCAAAATACTTTGGCTCGGTCATTTTTTCAGCCGCTGGTAGGTTGAGCCACAATTGCAGCCCGAGCAGACGCTCGGTTGCCTGTGGCATTTCCTGGTGCAGAATACCACTGCCGGCAGTCATCCATTGGCTGGCGCCTGGGATGATCATGCCCTCGTTGCCCAGGCTATCTTCGTGGGCAATCTCGCCCTCCACCAGGTAGGTGATGGTCTCAATCCCACGGTGAGGATGCATGGGAAATCCGCGAACATAGTCAGGCGGGTTGGTGGAATCAAAAGAATCCAGCATCAGGAACGGGTCAAATTCTTCGACCGTGTTCCCGCCCAATACACGGGTCAATTTCACTCCCGCACCATCCACGGCAGGAACTCCTCTCACAACCCGCGCAATTTTTCTAATTTTCATTCTTTAAAACCTTTCTTAATCCATTGGTAGGGAACGTGGTTTGTCCCGTTCCAACTGTCCGTTGGGGACGACTGCCACGCCTTCCCGGCTCGACTTTACTTAATATCCCATCTGGCCATGCAGCGATTCGTCATTATCAACGTAATCCTGCACACGGATGACTCGGTAATTGTCCTTATTATCCCGAATATACACCATCTCGATACCGGCGTTAATGATCATCCTTTTACACATCGAACAGGGGTTGGCATCCTTGACATAATTGTTATTATCTTTCAAGTCAATCCCAGATAAATACAGTGCGGAACCAATCATTCGCTCGCGGGCAGCGCTGATGATAGCGTTCGCTTCAGCATGTACACTGCGACATAGCTCATAACGCTCTCCTCTCGGAACATTCATCTGCTCCCGGATGCAAAAGCCCAGGTCAATGCAGTTTGCCCGACCCCTTGGTGCGCCAACATAGCCGGTTGAAACGACCTCATCGTTTTTCACGATCACGGCACCATACTGCTTCCGCAGGCAGGTACCGCGCTGGCTCACTACCTCTGCCAGGTCGAGATAATAGTTTACTTTATCGCGTCTGTTCATTCGCCACCTCTTCAGGCAATCGTCTACACAAAATTGTAACCGACTGGTTCAGGAAAGTTGCTTTAGTAAAGCCAATAGTGCTTACAAACCTTCATCTTCCACAAACTGGTAGAAGGCTTTTTCCTCTTTTTTATCTGTAGCGGAAATGGTCCCAACCGGGAAAGTGTAGATGGTATATTCCTCTTCCCCGTCCAGACCAAAAATCTGGTCGCTGAGTTCCATATCAAAAGCCGCGACAGCACAGGTGCCCAAACCTAAAGCAGCACAGGCGAGGTAGAGGTTTTGCCCCACATGCCCGGCATCTATCAGCACCACGCGATGCGCCCAGATGCCATAACGCCATTCAGCGCGGTAGGGAACAAAGCTGTAATAGAAAACTACGCTGGCTTTGTTTGCCCAGCTCTGTCCCACCAGAGTATCCGAGATCACTGCCGGCAAGTCCTCGACCGGGTGCAAAAATTCGAGCTCATGGTTCAATGGCAGATAATGATAAGCTCCTGGCTGCAGACCTTCGACATGCTGCACCAAGAGGTAAGTCTCAAAGGCATGCCTGGCACCACCCGATGGGACCGTGCGCAGCGTGGCATAAGACTTCCCGCGGATATCCTTGATCCCCTGTGTTGCCCAGAGCAAAAA
>DHUW01000034.1:7943-8551 GCA_002409365.1 Anaerolineaceae bacterium UBA5224
CTTTCACCAGGGGCGGTTGGGGAAGCTTGAGTTGCTGATCAGATTCAAAATCATCATAAGGGGTAGTGACGTAACTTTTCAAAAAATCCCGCCCTTCGGCGATCAATTTCTTTTGTACTTCGGGATCAAGCATGGCAACTCCTTTAGTGTTAATGGGTCAGATTGTGTGTCTGCCCTGGTTAGGGTTCACCTGAATAATTATAGACCCACCCCGCATGTCTGGTCGTCAAGCTTGTCATCCTGAACGTCTGTTGCGAAGGATCAAATCTTGATGGGATAAGTCAGCGCGGTCGCCAGACTAAGATTCTTCACTTCGTTCAGAATGACAGATTACAGTAAAAAACCGCGGAATCCCCCAAGATTCCGCGGTTAATTTGCTCTCAGATAAGAAATTCTACTTCCCTGATATGGTCACATTCTTCACTCTTACCCAAGGCAAGAGCCAATAACCCGAATTTTCACGTTCCTGGCTGACTGCCACTGTATCGTGCAGCATATCGCCCAGGTTGCCGGCAATCATCACCTCACTCAGAGGCTTGGTGACCTTGCCGTTCTCGATCAGGAAACTATTCTTGGCAACACCGCTCAGATCGCCCGCCGGGCTGGGT
>DHUW01000058.1 GCA_002409365.1 Anaerolineaceae bacterium UBA5224
CCCCAGTTATCGCCAAGGCGGGCTTCGGTGAGGAGCGGAACCGAAAGCTTGTATGCCCCTTCCATCACCTCTTTGACCAACTTCGTGGCTTTCTCAAGCTCATTATCCGGCACCTCAAAAATCAATTCATCATGCACCTGCAGGAGCATGCGGGTTTTGAGCCCGGTATCTTTCAACGCGGCTGGCAGGCGGAGCATCGCCAGTTTGATGATATCGGCAGCGGAGCCCTGAACGGGAGCATTGATCGCTTCGCGTTCCTCCCTCTGACGGACCGCATAATTTGTTCCGGCAGCCAGGGCAGGGAAGTAACGCCGACGCCCCAGGAGGGTCTCGACATAACCCTGACGGGTGGCTTCAAGCCGGGTGTTATCCAGCCATTTCTTTACTCTTGGGAACTCCTTGAAGTATTCCCTGATGAAATTCTCTGCTTCTGCCAGGGTAAGGTCGGTTGTGCGGGTGAGACCGAAGGGGCTCATGCCGTAGATCAGCCCGAAGTTAATCGCCTTGGCATGCCGGCGCTGCTGCTTGGTGACTTCGTTTAATTGCACGTCTTCAATTGCCGCTGCAGTGGCAGCGTGAATATCCTGCCCCTGGTGGAAGGCGTTCATCATGGCTTCATCCTGTGCCAGGTGGGCGACGATGCGCAGCTCGATTTGAGAATAATCGACTGCCAGCAGTTTATGCCCAGGTGCCGCAATAAAACCCTGGCGCACCTTGCGCCCCATTTCAGTTCGAATGGGAATATTCTGCAAATTCGGATTCTGCGAGGCAATCCTCCCCGTTACTGTGCCGGTCTGATTAAAAGTGGTGTGCACACGGCCAGTTTTGGGGTTCACCTGCCCTGGGAGGGCGTCCACGTAAGTGGATTGCAATTTGGAAAGCTCACGATACTCGAGGATCACATCGACCAGGGGGTGCATACCGCGCATCGATTCCAACACAGCAGCAGAAGTAGAATACTTGCCGCTGCTGGTTTTCTTGGACCGATCAGGCGGTTCCAGCCCAAGTTTATCAAACAGAATGTATGAAAGCTGCTGGGTGGAGTTCAAATTAAATTCCTCTCCTGCCAGTCGATAGACTTGTTCTGTCAGACGATCGACATCGCCTTTGAGGCTTTTTGAGAACGCTTCGAAAAGCGTGTCATCAAGCAAGATACCCGTTTCTTCCATACCAGCGAGTACGGGGATCAAAGGATTTTCCAGGTCACGATAGAGTTTTTCAGCAGCATGGGAACGCAAGTCTTCCTTCATGGGTCCCACCAGGCGCAAGGTCATTACGGCATCGGCGGCAGCATAGGCAGCGCATTGTTCGATGGGCACATCGTCCATGCAAATCTGGCTTTTGCCTTTCCCAATCAGTTCTTCGATCTCGGTCATTTGCACTCCCAGCCGGGCATTCGCCTGGGCTTTCAAACCCAGGTTGCGTGAAGTAGGGTCGATGACCCACTCAGCGATCATGGTGTCGAATGTGATGGGGCTTACTTCAAAACCAGCCTGGTGCAGGGCGATCAGGTCGAACTTGGCATTGTGAGCCACTTTTTCGATTTTCGGATCAACCAGGATCGACTGTAGTGCCGCCTTGATGACCCCAAGGTCAAGCTGCTGGCCGTTCTTATGCCCGATAGGGATGTAATAGCCTTTATTAGGGTCGGCAGCTAAAGAGATACCGACCAAATCTGCCTGCATGGGGTCCAACCCGGTCGTCTCCGTATCAAAAGCGATCATCGATGCTTGCTTGAGGTCATCGATCAGAGCATCCAATGTCTCAATGTTATCGACCGTCACTGCAGTAAAAGCAGGTTCTGGCTTGGTAACTTCCTTCAGCTGTAAGGTTTCTTCCGGGAAAAGCCTGCTTTGAATCCCATTCCGCCCGGTTATTGACGGCTGCAGGCGAGCGTTCAGCTTTTTAAGGCGGCTGATCAGAGTGCGGAATTCCAGTTCTTCGAAGAGATGCTCAACTTCGAGGGGTTCGAACTGGTCTGGTTTAGCTTGTTCAAGATCCAGGATAACCGGCAGATCTGTACGGATACGTGCCAGATCCTGGCTCAGGTAGGCAGCTTCCCGCCCTTCGCGCAGGGGTTTGTTGGCTCTGCCTTTGATGTTGTCAAGATGGGCGTAAATGTTATCGAGCGTGTCGTAGGTTTTCAACAGGTCAATGGCGGTCTTATCGCCAACGCCACGTACACCCGGAATGTTATCGGATACATCACCAACTAACGCCTTATAATCCACGATTTGGTCAGGGCGGACACCCATCCGGGTGACCACATCTTCAGGGAAGTAATCCTGATCCTGCCCGCCTTTGCGGTCTGGTAATGAAACAATCACTGAGTTCGTCACCAACTGGAGCATGTCACGGTCACCTGATATGATCTTGACCCCCAAGCCCTTTTCCTGACTGGCCCAGCGAGCCAGACTACCAATAACATCATCTGCTTCGTAATTGTCAATTTCGATGCGTGGGATGTTGAAGCAATCCACCATCTCGCGGATACGTTCTATCTGGACTCTCAGGTCGTCGGGCATTTTGGCACGTGTACCTTTATATTCTGTGTACATCTCGTGCCTGAAGGTACGCCCGGTGTCAAAACTGACTGCCACATAATCGGGTTCTTCCTGTTCGAACAAGCGGATCAAGCGGGTAGCAAAGCCGTATACGCCGGCTGTGGGTTCGCCTTTGCTCGTCGTCCAGTAGGTGGAGCTGCCAGCTGTGAGGGCAAAATAAGCCCGGTAAGCGATAGCATGACCGTCGAGTAAGTAGAGGATTTTAGGCATTGTTGACTCCTTATAGAAGGCTTAATAATAGTATACCTTGCTGGGAAGTTTGGAAAGAAAGTTGTTTACTGGCGAATGATGATCGGCTGCGTATCCGCCGGAGTGGGGTTTTGAGATGAATGGACTTTCCAGGCCGATGAATGCAAAGGAAAAGGTCATGTTCTGCATCGTTAGAATGACGGGACTTCAAATCGTTGGCAGTCAGATCCAGGACGAAAGCCGCAATAATTATATATACATGTATAACTTGTATATTAATAAAGTTGTTGTATCTTGATATTGACAATATTATCTTTTTTGCTAAAATTTTCACAAATCTTGATGATCTTCCCAAAGGAGATATTGTTCAAGCGGACTCCTTCGTGATCACCGGCTGCTGGTTGAGCCTCACATGATAGAGAGTCTTTTTTTTGATATCTGCTTCGAATTGATTCAAGATAATAAAAAAATGCAAAGGATTATGTATGACAAGAGAAAAAGGGTTTTACGGTATTCGGATTGTTATCGGATCTTTACTGCTCACGATCTTCAGTATGGCCATTATCAACAATGCCTCTTCGTTTTTCATGCAGCCAATTTGCGATACCCTTGGATTCACAGTTGCGGAATTTTCTGCAGCCTACTCCATGGCAGCACTTGGAGCAGCTGCAGGCGCGATGTTGGCAGGTACATTGATCCAAAAAATGCCTATCCGTGTCATGATGACCATCGGAGCGATTGGTACCGCATTGGGTTTTGCGGGCATGTCCCTTGCCACCAATATGTGGCACTTTTATGTGCTATTTTTCATAGCCGATTGCTCGATGGCACTGATCACAAACGTGCCTATCGCCACTATGCTGAGCAATTGGTATAAGGATAAACGCGGCACAATGACCGGCCTGGTTTTTGCAGGCTCAGGTCTGGGCGCTATGATTTTCGCTCCTCTGACTGAGTATTTGATCGCCAATGTAGGATGGCAAACAACGGCAATGATCAATGGTGGAATCATTCTTGCGACAGCGCTTCCGGTATCATTGTTGGTATTCTATAAATCCCCGGCCGATATCGGTCAAAAACCATTTACGTATCCTGAGGGATCTCCCGAAGCGATAAAAGCTGCTGCCGCATCTAATGATAACAAAGAAAAAGCGATGAGCAGTGACCCGGACGCAGGTCTGACCAGGAAAGAGGCTTTTGCTTCCCCCGCGTTTTGGCTCTTGGCAGCAGGCTTGCTGTTTATGGGCTTTATGTGCTCAGGTGTTATGGTACATATTCCTACCTACCTGGGTCAACTGGGAATGAATGCAGGTTTTGTTATGGCTTTGCTGGCAATCGCCAGTTTAGTAGGAACATTCGCTTCCGGCTATTTGATGGACAAAATTGGACTGGTCAAAGTTCTTTTGTTCTGTGGCATCTCTTTCAGTCTGGGAATGGTCTTCCTGTTTTTTACCAAATACACATTAGTGTTTGCTTTTCTCATGTCCATATTCGTGGGGCTGAGCGTTTGCATTGCCAAGGTCGGCCCGCCAATGCTCACTTCATCTATTTTCGGCATGAAAGACTATTCATTCCTTTATGGTCTCAACTATACGTTGTTCTTAATCGGTGCCGTGATTGGGCCGGTTGCCTGTGGCATTATATACCAGGCAAATGAAGATTACGGACCTGTTTGGCTGATCAACATCGCCATTGCCGCAGGTATGTTTATCTTCTCTACACTCGCGTTAAAGGCCGGTAGCACGGTCCTTAATAGATCCACTGAACAAGTGGCAAACGCTTAAAAAACAAAAAAACACAAAAAGGAGAAGTTCAATAATGTCAACAGAAAAGCAAGCATGGGAATCTCATCCAAATATCTTTTTATCCAATTGGCGGAACGACACCATCAAGCTGGTCAAAGGAAAAGGTTTTTATCAATGGGATTTGAATGGGACCAAGTACATCGACTCGTGCTCTGGTGCAGTGAACGCTTCACTGGGGTATGGACGAGAAGATATGGCAGAAGTCCTGAAAAATCAGGCACTGGAGTTAGGATACCTTACCAGATTCACTTCAGTACCTCCGATCCTGGACGAATGCTCCACACGTCTGGCAGAATACACCGGTATGGATCGCTTCTTCCTCACTTCTGGAGGCTCGGAAGCTGTAGAAATGGCAGTGCGTATTGCCAAAGCCTACTGGGTGCATGAGGGATATCCCACTAAGAATAAGATCATGTCCCGTTGGTTGAGCTACCATGGTAACACCTATGCCACCGCTTGTTTCGGTGGAAACCTTGCACGAAAAAATGACCTTTCCGCCTACGCCTTCGACGAAGGACACATCCATGCACCTACATGCTACCATTGCCCCTTCGGCAAAAAACCAGGTGAATGCAATTTCGAATGTGCCAACGAACTGGAAGACGCCCTGATCAATAAGGGCCCTAATAACTATGCTGCCTTCCTGATGGAGCCAATTGGTGGCACAACCACTGCTGCCATGACCCCTCCTGTTGGTTATGTTCAGAGAATTCGCGAGATTTGCGACAAATACAACATCCTGATCATCGCTGACGAAGTTCTTGCCGGGTTTGGCCGTGCAGGAAAACCGCTGTCCATGGACTGGTATGGCATTAAACCTGACATCTGCTCGATTGCAAAATGTATGTCCGGTGGCTATTTCCCTGTAGGTGCTGCAGCCGTTTCACAAAAAGTTTCCGACGTCTTCAAACGAGTTGGTCACTACTATGCTGGCTTTACCTGGGCAGGTAACCCCTTGGCTTGTGCAGTCACGATCGAGACCATGAATATCATGGAACGTGAAAACATGATGGAAAACATCAACGTCCAGGGCGATTACCTGATGGAAGAACTGATCAAGATGCGCGACCGCCATCCTATTATCGGCGATGTCCGTGGTCATGGTTTGTTGATCGGTGTAGAACTGGTCAAGGATCATGCAACACGCACCTGCTTGCCCAACGAACAGATGGCACTTATGAAACTCATGAGAAACGGCTATGCAAACCAGGTTGTACTCGAGGCTGCATCAGGCAAGATGAAGAATGGTGTGGAAGGCGAAGCCTTTATCCTGGCACCGTACTTCGGAGTTACCCGTTCTGAAATTGATGAACTGTTAGGAAAATTGGACAAGATCTTCAGCGATACAGAAGCACAGTTGGATTTTAACTAAGACTTCAAAGATACTGAGCAGTCGCCATTAATTACGGCGAACCAATAAATATACTGGCAGCGGCTTCCTCGCCGCTGCCTTTTTTACGAAATGTCGCTGGACCTGTCAGAAACTTGAAAACCTGGACTTCATTTTCGATGTTTTTACTCATTGATTTTTCATATAAACCATCACTATTTGCTGATAATATTTGAGATTTTATAATCAATTTTCGGCTGAAAACATATATAATAATTCCATTCAACTTGTTACCTTATCAGGAGGCGAATAAGGATTTATTGGCAGGTAGTGTAACACCAGCAGAGGGGGAATCTACTGTACGAACATATCATTGCACTTATTATCGAGAAAAATCATTAGGTCTCAAAGAGGGAGGATTCCTCGGAATTACCAACAAGAGAGTGATCTTTCAGGCAGCCGGAGAAACGAAGGCGGGGCGTTCTGTCATCCAAAGCGAAGTCCCCATCGCCGATGTCTCGGGGATTAATAGCTTCAAGGGCAATTATTTCAATATCTTTGCCTTCCTGGGAGCTCTTATCCTTGCTGCCATGGCAATAACACTCGTACCATTAATTCTGACTGGAATTAGCTATGCTCTCGAGTCTTACACCTTTTTTAAGGTGCTTAGCTGGTTGATAGCACTTGGTGGTCTCATTGGCTCGTTTTTTGTTTCTATCAAAACGATCTGGCGTACTTTCCTGGTAGGAGTATCGGCAGGAGCACTCCTGGCATTGGCAGGCGGTGGAATCCTGGATACTTTTATAGGATTCGGAGGAGGAGGTGGTGATATTTGGATTCAGCTGCTAATACTGATCACTTTAATCTATTTGCTTGTATGTGCAGCATGGTATGCCCGTAAGCCAACTTTTTCTCTGGATATAAGTTCAAGTGGTGGATCCAGCACACCGATCCACATTGCCAGTGTTGGTGGTTTCATGAATATGTCAACCATACCGAATGCGCTGCCAGGCGAGGACTCTGAAAAAATGCTGCACGAGATTGGCGCGCTAATCACAGACATTCAGACACTTGGCGATTATGGGATCGCCAAGTGGAAGAATTGACCTGGAGGTTAGTCATGGAACGGAAGATCGTCGAATTTTCAGAGGGCGAATTCGTTATCCGCAGCTATCAATGTTCTGTACAAAAAGCTATCTTTTCACAGGCAAGCGATGGATACCTGCAGGTTACGAACAAACGTGTTATTTATGCTAACAGCACCAAATCTGGCGGGTCGAGCAACCTCTTGGTTTCCGAAGTGCCGATTGAGGATGTGGGATCGATTTCTTCCTATATTGGAAAATCGTTGAACATCTTTTTTCTTTTGTTGTTTGCCATCTTCATGACATTAATTGCATCCGCTGCCAGCGATGTTTTGCCCGAATGGATGACCCATTGGTTATTTGGCTTTTTCTTGATGCTGCCTTTCATTGTTATTTGGTTGATGGAGAAAAACATACTCAACCAGGATATCTTCGAAAGGGTTATGAACAATCTTGAAATGGACAAGGAAAAGCGCCGCACAATCAGGCAGCCAGACGCAACCCTGCGAAATATCCTTCAAATTGTATTTATAATTGGTTTAGTACTGTTTATTGTGGGGCTGATGGATGGGGGAGGTTTGTACATTTTTATTTTGCCCCTGGCAGTATTCGCTTTAGCCTATCTCTGGGTTTTTAGTTTTCAGAATGAATTTGGGCTATCAGTTTCAACCCGCTCTGCGTCTGGGTCTGGCTTAACCATCAGATTGAATAATTTCCTATCACTGCTTGGCAAGAATCCCTCTACGCCTGGAAAAATTGTGCCTACAACGGATTCCTATACTGTGGCCAAAGATCTGGGAGCTTTGGTGTTGGATTTACAACAGGCTGGCGATCTTGCGGTCGAAAAATGGTCAAACCGCTCAGCCGCCGTCGGTTGATCTTGATGTTGAGGTAAACAGATGACTGAAGAATCATTTGACCAAGAGAAAAAGCGAATTCTCGAGAGTTACGAGAGGGAATCGACTTACTTTCAAAAGTCCTTCGAAGAAAACGCAAGCCGCCTTTCGCAAGCCCAGGAAGAAGGTAATAGCCCAATGGCTGATGCTGCTAAAAAGAATATGGCAGAGTCTAATGAGATCCTGGGTGACCTGATGAGGCAGAGAGATGAAGCCTTGAGTGAACTCACAGCAGGTAAAAACGCCGCCCAAGCAGAACAAGCTCAACAGATCGACCAGACAGTAGAAGAAAACATTGAAGAAGGTGTAACGCAAGAGATCAGCGAAAACCCGAACGAAGAGAAAGAGCAAGAAGCTTCTGAAGAAGAAGAATATGACTACGGGATGGGCATGTAAATCACCATGGGATACTTCAGCAGAAAACGGGGCTTGGCTGAGATTCAGGGTCGCCTGCAGGAAGATGCAGCAGTTCGGAAAATAGGTGGTGATGTAGGTAATATCAATGACCTGACTGTCGAAAATTTTAGAACCTACGATTTGATCTCCTCCGAAGGCGTCTTCAGCGTCAAGTCTCATCTGAGTTCGAATGGTGAGTTGACCGATTGGGCGAAAAGTGCCTATCAAGCGAACTTTGACAGCCTATTAGGATGGGGCAGGGAGGTAGACGCTGTTGAGAGGGATGCAAAAGCGTTTTTCGATAAAATTCCCTCGGGTACACCCTCACCGAAAGAAATTGCACAAGCAAATTTACAACAAGCGACAGAATTTCTTAAGAATAAATCGGTTCTGTGCATTCCTGAAGACCATGTTCAAGGGATGAGAGAACATCTGCGAGATCAAGCGGGTAGCAAAGCCGTATACGCCGGCTGTGGGTTCGCCTTTGCTCGTTGTCCAGTAGGTGGAGCTGCCAGCAGTGAGGGCAAAATAAACCCGGTAAGCGATAGCATGACCGTCGAGTAAGTAGAGGATTTTAGGCATGATCAACTCCTTTTGAGAGGTTTGTCTTTAGTATACCTTTAAGACCATCGCTCTTCGTTGAATTGTGATGGTTTGAATAGAATGGAGTGAGGTTCGATCTGAACCCAATAAATAACCCTTCCACGAAAGCAGCCACCCTCGTAATCTTTGGAGGATTTTGAGAAAGTGTGAAGATTCGATTACAAACTTGCCATAAATTCCTAACGAGGTCATTGGGATGAACATCCACAATTGTCAAGTTTTCGCAAATGGAAAAATTGTATTATACAAAATATGCAAGCCCACCACGAATTTCCCCAAAGCAGTATTTTGAGAAGAACTTATCCTGTAAGAAACACTTTTTGCGAATTTTGACACTGTAATGAACTAATGCAAACTTCTTGACAAATCCCTCCATTCAGATACAAT
The DNA here is from genome assembly GCA_002409365.1 of Anaerolineaceae bacterium UBA5224. Classification (GTDB taxonomy): domain Bacteria; phylum Chloroflexota; class Anaerolineae; order Anaerolineales; family Anaerolineaceae; genus Mesolinea. The sequence goes on from DHUW01000058.1 coordinate 9,256, forward strand.
GTGTGTAGTAGAACATTATTTACCACATGATTCTCCCTGAAAGGATTCAAGAATGAAGCGTTTCTTTTACCTCCTCACAGCCGTCATCATAGTGTTCGTATCAATACCAATTCAGCCAACCTCTGCCATCCCAACTGATAGTTTGGGTGAGGTAACCCAAGGACCATCGACACTGTTCTATAACAACCCAACTGCCAGGCAGTCAACTACCATCACACAAGACATCCCAATACAAACCTTTCCCAAAGCAGAAACTGTTGAGGTTTTAGATTTATGGCTGGATGTCGCTCCAGCCATTTTTATTCCCGACAAACCGGCAATCTTCAGTTGGAGGATTGAGAATGTTGAGCTTTTGAGTGGCTTTGATTCAGCTGTCTTCAAAATCTACAGCAACTCGCCCTTAACTATTAATGATGCTCCCGGTGAGTTGCTCGAAACCGGCATGTGGCAATACCGTATCCCCATAACGAGCGATCAAGGTTCTATTCCAGTATCCCAATCCGAACCAATTAACCAGGAGACCGTTGAGTTGCAGGTGGAATTCCTCAACGGAGCCGAGCTCCTCAAAACAGAAATCATCATCCTTCCAGTCGCGCAGGCACACACTTCCGGGGATCCCACCCCCTTACAACATAGTGAGACTCTGGTTAAGGTCAAACCTTCCAAAGGCCTACAGACTGAAAATCTGTTCATCAGTATCGCCAATCCTAGCCCTCACAGGGTGCCCACCACGGCTTTATCGGACAATACAATCGAAATCCTGGCAGTCGACCTGACAACGGGTCTAGACCTCACCTATTTTGACCCCCCACTTCAAGTAACAATGCCCTACGATCCAACCCAAATAAGCCCACAAAAGGCTCCTAATCTGCAGGTTCATTTTTTTGATAGTGAAAACCAACTTTGGGTTCCGATGGCAACACAAGTGGATCTGATCAATCACACCCTGACAGTCCTGACGGACCATCTTACCATATTCGACTATAGCGCCACCGATTGGCAAACCTACCAACAACCTCAACTGGAAAATTATGAGATTTCAGGTTTCACAGGAGCTGCAACCTATAATTATGGCTTCCAGTCTTTTCCTGGTACCAACGGACTCACACCATCGCTTGGGCTCAGTTACAGCAGTCTGATTGTCGACAATGCAATCGAAAAAACCCAAGCTTCCTGGGTCGGTCTGGGGTGGAATTTCGATACCGGTAGTATCACTCGTGATATGCACAATACCCCCGAATATTTTGAAGACGACACTTTCTTTGTTAGCCTGGGTGGATTGGGCGGTCGTTTGCTCCCTGTTTCGGAAAAAGATGACATAAAATATTATTCGGTAGTTGATACCAGCTTCGACATAATAGAATATCAACAATCACTAGATATGTGGACTATCTATACAAATGATGGGCTTGTGCATACTCTGGGTGGTTCGGAGGAAGATTTTGCCTGGGTCAATCCAACCGTTGGTTGTTCAGCAAATGCATATTCACAGACTACTGATATCGTCTGGAAATGGCAATTGAACCAGACACGTGATCGCTTCGGGAACACAATTAACTACACAAACATCCCTGAACCCAAAAAAGGCTGCACAAACACACTCGCTATTCGCCCAGAAAAGATTGAGTACGACAATTTCCAGATAATTTTCAACACCACCGATCAACGACAGGACTGGGTACCAGGTTGGGATAATCCCAATGACATCACTCTTTTTAGCAAACATCGTCTCGATAGTATTAGCTTTTACATTACGCAACCAAGCCTTAAATTGCTAAAATCCTATCGTCTCACTTATAGTGACCCCTACTTTGGGCCTGGTGAGCACAATAATCTTCTGGAAGGCATCCAGCTCTTTGATGCTGATGAAAACTACCTTCCTAAAGTCAGGTTTACCTACTTCCCTCATATAGACGGCGATGAAGCATTCAAACAACTTCGCCTCGAATCAATTCATAACGGCTATGGCGGACAGATACGCTTCGACTACGAACATAAAGACGCTGACTTGCCCGAAAACCAACAATTCCCGCCCACAGCCAAATGGTATTTCTCCGGTATGAACTGTATAACACCGGTTAAAGGATGGGAGCAAATCCCTCTAATTGGAACGCCAAATTCTCTCAAGGTCAACTGCGATGAGGTACTGCTCAACCCAATTCGTCATCTCTTCCCTGACACACTTATCCGGGGAAACGATATGGTCGGTGCAAATCTGGTCATGAATACGGAGGCAAGTCAGGTGGGAACTGCTTATCTTGGCTTCAGGGAATGGGGCAGCAACACCCTTGACTCAGATACCATCATCCCAATCCCCATCACCGATCCTCACATGACCCTTTCCCTCAACTTACGAATCCCAGCTGATATTGCCACAAAAAAGTATGAGGTTTTCTTCTCTGGTAAAGGCATTCAGCTTGAAACGCTGGCGTTTATTCTCCCTATTGCCCATGTGGCTGTATCAAAGCGCACTGAAACGGAAACGATTACTGGCCGTACGGTAACCTGGGACTACCAATATTCCGATAAATTTGGCGTTAGTGGTTATGATAGTGGAGAAGGATCTGAGATCTGTCTGACGGATGATTGTTACTACACCCCACGTGGGACGGGTTTCCGCGGTTATTCAGAAGTGCGGATGACCCGCAGGCTTCCGGAAAAACCACCTGCAGACATGAAACCCTTGGTGGTGGTTAGCCAGTACTACCAGAATGACGACCTTAAAGGACGCCTACAGAGGCAACGCGTTCAGCTTGGTCTTGATGATAGCTCAGCCAAACTCATCTCTGAAACTGAATATGAGTACGAAGCTGCAATCATCAAGTCAAATCAGGATCTTCCTGCACCGCTTTCCCACTTCTTCGACCTGGATGTGCGTTGGGTCTATGTGACCTCCAAAAAAACCACGAACCTCGAGAGCTTACAAGACCAAAGTTATACTACCCAATTTGTCACTCAGGAAACCTACAAGTACGATGACACCTATGTTTCCAGCTTCCCAAAAAGCTTCGCTCATCTTGTTTCGACCACGCTGTCTTATTTCAACGGGCTCGAGCAGACTGAACCCAAGCTTGTCTCCGAAATTGCCCAAAGCACAGACTATCTGGATCCCTTTTTCAGTGATTATTGGCTGCCTTCCCTGCCGGTGTCCCAAACCAGCCAATGTATGGAGGGTGCCATCTGTTCTCCTGGCTCTGACCTGCGTGAATCACTCATATCATACAACGCCATGCATCAGCCTGAAAAACAGAAAACGTTAATCAATGCAGAGCAATACGCTCAGGTCGCCTTAAACTACTTCCCCAACGGTCAACTTGCCAGCAAAACGGTCTGGCAAGACTATGCAGGAAAATTTGATGACCCAACTGGGGTAGGCACCACAACCCACTATACGTACGACTCCCTTTTTCCCTCCTCACCTGCCAGCGAAAGCACAACCATCACACAAAATAGTGCCCCCCTCACCTTCCTGACCCAAACCGCTTACGATGCCACCACCGGGCAACCTATCCGTGTTTCCCATCCAGATGGCTCAGTCGAAGGCGCTGCTTATGACGGTTTTGGCAGGCTCATCCGCATCTGCGCCCCCTACGACTGGGACCCCAGCCAGCAAAGCTGTTCGCAGGCAGCAAACCCGACTGCGCGGGTTTCCTACCAGATCGCCGAAGGGCAACACTATTCAGTAACGGTGGAGAAGATCGGCTTGCCAACCACGATTGCCTACTACGACAGTTTAGGTAAACAACTCGAACAACGTCAAATCGGAGCGGAAATCGAAGGAGTCAGATCTTGGGTGCGGCAGGTAGCATTGCATTATGATACCTATGGCAGGCAGACACTGGCTTTGCAACCGCAAGCCTTCCCGCTTCCCATGCCCGAATGGAGCTACATCGATATTGCGAATCAGACAGATGTGACTTCCACATTATACGATGATCAAGATCGTGTGATTGAATTTGGCAGAGGGCAAGATAGACAAGGGTTTGAATATTATCGTGAGAGCTCAACTGCCTACTATGCCCAACTGGACGGCTCAGAGTACCTGTTGGTAACTGCCGTCACCGATGCCAACGGCAACACATCCACCGCCTACAAAGACCTCAAAGGGCAGCTCATTCTCGCCCGCCCGCCCAACAACCTCGGACCCGAAGTGCGCAACACTTACGATGCTTTTGGGCAGCTTGTCCAGACCCAATATGGTCCCGCCATCTCTACATTTGCCTACAATTATGCCGGGCAAAAAGTGAGCATGGATGATGCCGATATGGGCACCTGGAGCTACACTTACAATGCCCTAGGTAGCCTTCTCACTCAAACCGACGCGCGTAATGAGACCGTTTGCATGGGTTACGATCAGCTCAACCGCCTTACCAGCAAATCCTACGGCGTCAATTGTGATACCCCCGTCAGTGCTTACCTCTATGATCAAAACGGACAACTCGGCTACCGCACCGGCATGATTGATGTTGGTGCAAATGTAAGCATAAATTCCTCCTGGACTTTCGACCTGAGAGGGCGGGTGACCTCTGAAACTCGGGTGGTCAACGGTGAGAGCTTTACCGCCAGTTGGCAATACAACAGCGCAGACCAAATGACCCGCATGACCTACCCCAGTGGCATGACGCTCGATTACTCCTACCTCCCTCAGGGTGGGACAAGGAGCATTACCGGCTTCCAAAACAACCTGCAAGTAGACGCGCTTGGACGGGTGACGCAACGAACACTCTCCAACCAGACCACTACTTCTTACACCTACCAACCTTTCCTCGAGGCTGCCAACAGGCTGGAGAGAATATTAACCAACAATACGAATTACGGCGTCCAGCAGGATTACACCTACACCTATGACGCACTTGGGAATATCCTGAGCATTACTGATGCTGCCTGGGAAAGAGACGTTCAGACCTTCACATATGACGACATGAACCGACTTCTCACTTCCGCAGGCACCTATCAATATAGCGGTCAACTGTATTCCAGCACAACCACCTACAACCCTATAACCGGCAATATTGCCAGCAAGGATGGAAATACCTACACATACAGCTCCACCAAACCTCATGCCGTTATTCAGGCAGGAGCCAGAACCTTCGGCTATGATGCCAACGGCAACATGACCCATGAGGGAGGTGTTCCC
>DHUW01000095.1:0-5526 GCA_002409365.1 Anaerolineaceae bacterium UBA5224
TTGATTGTGAAGGGTATTCTGCCAAACACGCAGTAAAGAGACCTAACAAAATCAAACCTATGGCAAACGATGCAAGTAAACTACTCTTTGTTATCATATTCGATTCACTCATGTCAGAATTACTTACGAACGGAGGATTTTCAATGGACTATGACAGATTAGGACCTAGTTTTTTGTGTAGATTTATACCCATTGTAGCATAAATGTATTTATGATGCAAAATACAAAGAAAGCGTCGATGCAAGCATCAACGCTTTCTTGAAAAGGAAACCGTATATACGACTACTTAAACCGCTTCAGTCTCCATGTTCATGGCGGAGTTGATATCAACCTTCACGCCAGGACCCATTGTCGAGGTCAGAGTGATTTTCTTTACAAAGTTACCCTTGGCTCCGCTGGGGCGGGCTTTGCGCACAGCTGTGGTCAGAGCTGCCATATTCTCGTAAAGAGCATCGGCTGTAAATGAGACCTTACCCAATGGAACGTGGATGTTGGCGCTTTTATCCAGGCGGAATTCAACCCGACCAGCCTTGGCAGAGTCAATAGCATGGACAATATCACCAGGTTGAACGACGGTGCCAGCTTTGGGGTTTGGCATCAAGTTGCGGGGACCCAAAATACGACCCAAACGGCCAACCTTGCCCATCATATCCATGGTACCGACAGCGACATCGAAATCGGTATAACCACCCTGGATGCGGGCCAGATCTTCATCTGTCTCAGCCACGAAATCGGCACCTGCTTCACGAGCAGCATTGGCAGCTTCGCCCTGGGCAAAGACCAGGACGCGCACAGTCTTGCCCAAACCCTTGGGCAAAACACAGACATCACGAATCTGCTGATCAGCCTGGCGGGGATCCAAACCTGTGCGGATATGGATTTCGACGGTTTCGTCGAATTTGGCATAAGCCATTTCCTTGACTAATTCAAGGGCTTCATGGGGTCCGTAAGTCTTGTCAGGATCAACTTTTTTGCTGGCGTTTACGAAATTTTTACCTTTTTTAGACATTAATACTCCTTTGTGGTTCCGACGGGCGTCTCAACCCTCCCACTTTCCTGGTTCTTATTTATTTTTCGACGACTTTGATGCCCATGTTGCGGGCAGTGCCTTCAAGCTGGCGCATGGCTGCTTCAATATCATTGGCGTTCATGTCTTTGAACTTGATCTCAGCGATCTCTTTCAGTTGAGCGCGGGTAACCTGTCCAACTTTTTCAGTTTTGGGGTTGGCAGATGCTTTCTCAATACCAGCAGCTTTCTTCAAGAGAACAGCAGCGGGGGATGACTTCAGATCAAATTTGAATGAGCCATCCTGAAAGATGGTGATTTCAGCAGGGATGATCTCGCCCATCCTGTTGGATGTACGCGCGTTATAATCCTTGCAGAAAGCCATAATATTGACACCATGGGGCGCCAATGCCGGGCCAATCGGGGGGGCAGGATTTGCCTTGCCAGCCTGGATTTGTAACTTTACGATTGCTTTAATTTTCTTTGCCACAGATAAATCTCCTTGGTGGTGCTAACGGGTTGTTCAAACCCTCCCACAAATTTCCGGATCGCTCCGGTTTACGCTTTCTCCACCTGTAGAAAATCCAACTCTACAGGAGTTTCCCGCCCAAAAAAGTTCACCATTACGCGAATCTTCGAGCGGTCCATATAAATCTCATCAACAACACCGCGGAAGTCATTGAAAGGACCATCCACGATGCGTACGCGGTCACCAGGTTTATAGGTGACCTTGAAGGTTGGGGCTTCGTTTTCCATCCTACGCAAGATACTGGCAACTTCTTCGGGGCGTAAGGGTGTTGGTTCGTCACCCATACCTACAAAGCCAGTCACGCCGGGCGTGTTGCGAACCACAAACCATGAATCTTCTTCCAAAATCATGTTCACAAGAACATAACCAGGGAAAACATGGCGTTCCACGGTACGGCGCTTACCATCACGAACTTCAATCTCTTCCTGCGTGGGAATGACCACGTCAAAGATCTTGTCCTTCATGCCCATGGTGTCAATGCGCTGTTCCAGGTTCTTGCGTACTTTGTTTTCGTAACCCGAGTAGCAGTGAATAACAAACCACTGACGATTATCGTCTGGTTTGTTTTCTTCTGCTGCGCCTGGAATCGCAGAAACGTCGTTTTGATTATTATCGAAGATTTCGTTTTCTTCAGATTCTGGCAGGTCGTTATCAATTAGATCAGTCATGATCTGGTCTCGATTCTATATCCTATCCAACCAATAAACCAACCAGGCGGGCGAATATGAAGTCCAGGACGCCAAGGATGGCAGACATGATCACCGTAACGATCAAAACAATACGGGTCAACGCTAAAGCCTCTTCCTTGGTTGGCCAGGTTACTTTACGCAATTCACCAATGGTCTGGCGCCACCAATTCTTGATTTTCTGAAAAAGATTTGGTTTATTTTCTTTTTGTGCCATACATTACTCCTGGTTGACGTTACAACGCCGTAATCTTTACGGCGTTGAGTTTTTCAACAGGTCAGGTAGGAATTGAACCCACAACCCCCGCTTTTGGAGAGCGGTGCTCTGCCAATTGAGCTACTGACCTACGCGCTTCCATTTCAGGAAGCCTATTTTACCTCGCGATGCATCCTGTGACAACGACAGCGCGGGCAGTACTTCATCAATTCGATGCGACCCGGGTCATTGCGGCGATTTTTCACCGTGGTGTAGTTGCGTTCTTTACATTCCGTGCAAGCCAGATAAATGACTGGCCTGATATCTTTTTTCTTCGATGCCATTTTAGTCTAACATGGCTGCCTTGTTCAGGCAGCCATGATTCCTTCCTGAAATTCTTTTCGACTATGCAATAATCTTGGTGATCCTGCCAGCGCCAACAGTCAGACCGCCTTCGCGGATAGCGAATTCGGAACCGTCTTCAATAGCGACTTTCTGGATCAGTTTGACTCTCAAACCATTAACGTTGTCACCAGGTAGAACCATCTCAACGCCTTCGGGCAGGGTCACGTCACCGGTAACATCGGTGGTGTGAATGTAGAACTGAGGGCGATAACCGGTGAAGAATGCACTGTGGCGTCCGCCTTCTTCCCTTTTGAGGATGTAGACAGAGGCTTCAAACTCGTTGTGGGGGGTAATGGAATTTGGTTTCGCCAAAACCATACCGCGTTCCACCTGTTCGCGATCGATACCACGCAGTAGAATACCAGCGTTGTCGCCAGCCTGACCCTGGTCAAGCATTTTATGGAACATTTCGATACCAGTGGCAACCGTGGAGAGGGGTTTGTCCATCAGACCAACGATGTCAACTTTATCGTTCAATTTCAAAGTACCACGTTCGATACGACCGGTTACAACAGTACCGCGACCTTTGATCGAGAAGACGTCTTCAATAGGCATAAGGAAATCTTTTTCGTAATCGCGGACGGGTTCCACAAAGAAATCGTCAACAGCATCCATCAGATCAATAATCGGTTTGTATTCCGGAGCATTGACGTCAGTAGAAGTACTGTCGAGTGCAACCTTGGCAGAGCCGCGGATGATCGGCACATCGTCGCCAGGGAAACCGTTTTTGGTCAGAAGTTCGCGAACTTCCATCTCAACCAGCTCAAGCAATTCGGGGTCGTCCATCTGGTCAGTTTTGTTCAAGAAAACCAAAATTGAAGGGACATCCACCTGGCGAGCCAGTAGAACGTGTTCTTCAGTCTGGGGCATAGGGCCATCAGGGGCGCTCACAACAAGGATAGCACCATCAACCTGGGCAGCACCAGTGATCATGTTCTTAATATAGTCACGGTGACCGGGCATGTCAACGTGTGCATAGTGGCGCTTGGCGGTTTCATATTCAACATGAGTAATGTTGATAGTAATACCACGCGCTTTTTCTTCCGGGGCGTTGTCAATTGAGTCGTACGCGCGGAACTGGCCAAACCCACGCATTGCCTGCACTTTGGTAATAGCAGCGGTCAGAGTGGTCTTGCCATGGTCAATATGACCCATCGTTCCGATGTTCATATGTGGCTTAGAGCGGTCAAATTTTTGTTTCGCCATTTTTTCTCCTTAATATAATGACTATTTTCTCTTTTTCGGCAAAAGCCCTCAATCGGAATCGGACCGATGACCTCATTCTTACCAAGAATGCGCTCTACCAACTGAGCTATGAGGGCAGCCGTACCTTCACGCTGTCAATGCAGGGTGAAATGGACGGTGAAGGATTCGAACCTCCGAAGGCGCCTGCCAGCTGATTTACAGTCAGCCCCCGTTGTCCACTTGGGTAACCGTCCTATTTTTCCCTTTGGGCGCTTGCTTACCCGCTGGAGATTGTAATCCACCGAAGTCGATCACAATCGCTAATGAGTAAAACTGAGCCGACGATGGGAATCGAACCCATAACCTACCACTTACAAGGCGGTTGCTCTACCATTGAGCTACGCCGGCGCCCGGGAAATATTTTGTTGTTAAAAGTAACTCACAGACTAAAAAGTATATCAAAATTTGCACGCTTGCGCAAGGCTGAATCTTCCCAGTCCTTCAATTACAAGTCGAGAGTTTATCAGGTTAAACCATCTTAGTCAAGGGAAATTGTGGTTTCCAGGAGGAACATTTTCCAAGTTGATATTCTTCTTACGGACGGTCCTTAATGAGCCCATTCAGCAAGTCTTCTCGAATTCGTTCAAAGAGGATGTGCTTGCCCTCAGACATAAAATCAGGATCGATCTGCTTTAGTTCCAGGCTGCCAGTACTATTACCAATGTCTTCACCGGCTAACAGACCGCTTACTGCGGTTTCGATGCTTGCGTAAAGATCGCTGCCAAGAACTCCCACAACTTTTCCGGCAGTTTCCAACCCCGCCTGTCCTTCCACACCAATAATTGTTACATTTTTGGAAGTCAGGTAGGTGATCAGATCGGGTGAAGAGATCTCTGGCTGTACAAACATGGCTGTGACCGCCAGCTCAAGCAGGGAATCCACCGCTGCCTGCCAGTCTGCTGGGTTTGATGGAGCAGTAACCTCTGCTGTGAATGGATAATAATTGACGGGCATATAGCGGGCACTGCACAAACCACAAAAGTAGCGTACACCGGTGATGAAGGAATCGCGCGTACGGTTCCCCAGATCATCTGCGCCCAGGGTGATGGCGCCCACACGGAAATCATCAGTGGTCAATGCCAGGGCGTATCCTGCCAAAAATGCGCGCTGTTCTGGTGTACCGCCTTCACTGGTGACCGCGTGGACATTCACCAGCCCCGGGGTGAGCCCGATTGCATCGACTGCCACGATCTTCAGAGCGGGAAGTTGCTCATTCAGGCTTTCGATCTGCGCCGCATCAGTCGTAGCGACCAACACTTTGACCGATGGGGTGATCAGGTCTGGACTGATATTTTCGCGGCTCTCAAAAGTTTTACCATTTACCTCTGCCAGAGCCGCCAGGTGTTTGGTCAGGGTTTCGTTGTGACCAGAACCTGCTCCTGCCCACAGGACGATATCACTGCTGATCGGTGTCTGCGCTTGCTGGGTAGCGACTGGGGTTGCAGTTGCAGTGTCAGCG
>DHUW01000095.1:5807-6410 GCA_002409365.1 Anaerolineaceae bacterium UBA5224
TCGCTTTGGTTTTTGTCATGGTTGTATTTTATCTTAACCCGTTGAAGCCGTGAAAACAATGTAGGCAGCTTCTTTTACTGTCCCCCCTGCCGAGGTTGGAAGGAATTTGAAGCGTGCCAATCGTTTTATGAAACCGATCAGATAGATTCGCTCAAGACCAATCATCTTTCATCTACCTCCGATCAGCAAAACAATCAGGCACGAACCCTGCAACTATAGGGCAGACTAAATAATCAGGGAAAAAGATATGAGCATACCGACTTCTGATACAAAACCCGACAGCTTTTACAGGGCACCCCGCAGCAATTCAAAACAAGTGCGAAAAGTGCTCGAGGATGCAGATCCCCGCCAGGTCCAGGACTTTATCAATGATCTGATCAGACGCAACCAACTCAATCTCAAACTCTTCTGGCAGCTTCTGATCAGCCTTGCGCTCCTGGCTGTTGGTCTTATCGCAAATCTACCGCTCCTGGTCCTGCTTGCTGCTGTGACTTCCCCTGTTTTGAACCCCATGATTGGGTTGGTTCTTTCTGCGATCAAACCTTCGGTGGGTTACTTCGGCAAGTCACTTTTCTTTGTGCTGCTGACTGCTGCAATATACTT
>DHUW01000095.1:6627-8189 GCA_002409365.1 Anaerolineaceae bacterium UBA5224
TCAAGTATCAGGTTTATTTGCTCTGAAAGATGGCTGGTTGGAATGGGGCGTGCTTTTAGTTTTCTCGGTCGTGAGTGTCTATCTCTTCCTTTACCGTCCTGGTGGACCTTCAGTTGTCACCTCGACAGTCCTGGCATATCTTATCTTCATCCCGATCGCCATCGCTGGATTGTACTTCGCCCAGGGAAACCTGGACGCTGCAATCAAGCTGCTGATTCTCAGCAGCGGACGCTTTGCAGTGAGTATCTTAAGCCTGCTGATCGCGATCTGGGTGTTAGGTTTTTCTCCAAAAGGTATCCTGGGTTGGGCGTTTTTCGTAATTGTGCTGGCTGCTTCTGCCCTGCTGATCTACGATTCACGGTTCAATTCTCCTTCGGTCTCTGAACCAATCTTACAGCCTGCGATTGTGGAAGCAGCAGTGCCCACCGAAGCGCCAACTGAAAAAAAGGAAATTGTTCATCTGCCAACTACAGTACCATCTCAGACCACCCTATCCTCGAAGTCACTCCAGGCGACTACCCCCAAGCCATCGCTCGACCTCGTCGTCTCTACTCCACCTGCCCAGTTCGCTCAAGTGAATTCAGAAAGCGGAGTGGTGGTGCGCGAATCGCCCTCCACCCAGGCAAATATCATTACCTATATCAATAATGGTTTGCAGGTCACCCTGCTAGGGGAAAAGGTCAACGATCAGGGAATGGATTGGGAAAAAGTGATCGCACCGGATGGTAAAGAGGGTTGGGTTGCAGCTCGATTTTTGAGTGTGATCAATCCGTAAATCAATCCTTCAATATTTCAACGTTTTGCAGCGGAATACGGATGACCGTTTCGTCCTCGCGCTCAATAACTGCGACCTGGCTTTTCATTCCGTTCCCCAGGCGTTCGGGCTTTCCAGGTAATTCGACGATTTTGCCAATACTTCCAAAATATGGCTGCCCAAGCAAGCGCACAGTACGACCAAGCAAGCCCCGCTCTGGTGCTGCAAATAATTCGCCTGTACCCTCAGTCTCCCGAGGTTGAAACAGTTCCGGCTTCACATCACGATAAGGGTCTGCTTTACGTGCAATCAGGGTGATTTGCTTGTGGTGTAAATCCTCAATTGCTGCCCGGCTATATTCATCCAAAACAGCCTCTCCGAAACCTAACAGACTCATTAACGGAAGGTCGGACTGGTCCAGTGCGTTCAATGATGATGGATCCAAAGATGTGACCACAAAACCGGAAGCGCCCTTTTCCTTGAGGCTTTGGATTTCTTCCAACGTCACGGTATGGTCCAGAAAAATAATGGAGCCATTCAGGTCAGCATCCGCATCAAACATGACGAGTTTGCCAACTGATACTCTGTCATTTCCCCAGCTTCCTTGCACGCTGAAACCGTGAGCAACAATCTCTGCGCCTAAACCAGGTATTAACTCGCCCACCACCCCGGCGATAGGGGTGAGCGCTTGTATGGTTATTTCGCCCATTGCCAAGGTAACACGCCCATCTCTGACAGCAACAACTTTCCCATCTTCCGACGCCCGGAATATCCTTGCGATCAAGCCTGGTTTCCTGGCGATTATGTC
>DHUW01000095.1:8525-9484 GCA_002409365.1 Anaerolineaceae bacterium UBA5224
GGGAAGTTTATAAGGGCATCCGATTGAATAACTGCTCTTGTAGACATCATGCCCCCAGGTTCCATAACCAATCGCGCCTAAGGTCTCTTCGGGCTTGCTCGTCTGCAGGCAGGAATAGTGGCCTGCCGCGTGCATCTACAACCAGATCAAGGTCACTTGCGTCGGCATTTAGCCAGCCGCCTAGGCCACGCAGCCCCATGCCGATATCACTGTCAGGCTCTGGTGACAGGTAAACACGCAAGTCGCTTCCAGGAACCGTTTCAAAGCGCTTCAATTCCGATTGATACACCTGGTAGTGCTCCCTGGCACCACCATAACCTTCATCCATTTCAAGCCCCAGTACTTTTTCTCCTGCCGCAATTGGGCTGTCCACATTGACAATTGTTGCTAAGCCATTGAAAATATCGCTGTCGATGACTTGAGTGACTAACAAGGGGTCAAAATTTGCTATAACACCGAGTGGAGTGAGAACCTGGTAGTTGTCATCAACCAGGGTGGTGATTCCATGAGGAAGAATAGCATCCTGAGTCACCATGAATGCATGTCTTGCGCTGGGGAGTCGCTTGAAACTGCTGCCGCTTAACAAAATTGGCTCAAAATAGTCCATCAAGCCAAGCCTGTCGTCGTAATTGAAATCGTCATGGAGTAATGCCATCTCTTTGAGCAGATTGCGGATACGAACACACATCCAGATGAGCTCCAGGCTCGTTTCTTCAATGGTCATCGGCATGTAGTCAGGATGCAAGGTGCGGTTTGCCAGGTAGGCAGCCGCAATTTCCCGCTGGACTGGCTGGTCAGACTGGGCAAGCACAGCATCAACAGTCTCATCGTCCACGACGCAATTCTGCCATACCCCCATTCTTCCACCTTCCTTGATGGCAATGACATGGGCAAAATCAGGTTCAAGGTGCACCTGTAACACACTTTTACCATTCGTCTGGGTTTGCTCCAGCCAGTGG
>DHUW01000095.1:9876-10309 GCA_002409365.1 Anaerolineaceae bacterium UBA5224
ATATAAACAATCTGCGGTCGGTTGGTGGCACCGCGCAGCTGGACCAGTAAACGCAGGTTCCCGATCATCGCCCGGAGTGCCATTTCTGGTCCGCCATCCACCCCACCAGCCAGGATAAGCAGATCAAAGGCTGTGTTAGTCAGTTTTTCGAGTTGAATTGCTATGTTAGGCTCGTTTTGGAGGTTGATTTCAAGAACAATCTCGGTGTTGTAAAATCGCGCCAGGCGGCGCAGAGGTTCCATGGAGTATTTTTCGGAAATGCCGACCAGTACTACGCGAATAGGTCTGCCTATGCTCGTCGTTAGACCCACGCCCCGTAAACCAGGGATGTCGTGCGTTGTTTCAATATTGAATTTACCAGATGCAAATAGAAGCTCTGTATCTGTTTTTCTTTCCACCTCACTGATCACCCGTTTAATTGCAGCGGTCAGCC
>DHUW01000099.1:0-2128 GCA_002409365.1 Anaerolineaceae bacterium UBA5224
TTTCCTCCAAATGACACCATAGTCTTACACATTAAATGGAATCCTCGTCAATTTGAGTATAATAGCCGTTCAGGAGACATAATGGATATCTGGACAATTTTGCAGTTTATCTTCTTTTTTGGATTATTAATCTTCATCCACGAGCTTGGTCATATGCTGGTTGCCAAGGCTGTTGGAATTGAAGTGGAAGAATTTGGTTTTGGCTATCCGCCCAAACTGGCGAAACTTTTCACCTGGAAAGGGACAGAGTTCACGCTCAACTGGATCCCCTTCGGCGGTTTTGTACGCCTCAAAGGGGAACACGAATCAGTCGATGAACCCGGTGGATTGTTGAATGCACCAAAATGGAAGCGTTTTTTAGTGTTGATAGCCGGTGCCACGATGAACTTTATTTTCGGCATTATCTTGCTGATCGTGATGTTCTCCGTAGCTGGTGGTCAGGATACCAGCAAGGTGATGGTCGCTGAAGTTGCCCCAAATTCGCCTGCCCAGGCTGCAGGTCTGGAAGTCGGCGATGTGATCACCAGGGTCGGCGATTATGATATTGCCAGTTTTGAAGACATTTCTGCAGCAACCAGTAAGTACCTGGATATCCCCGTTGAGCTGACCTATGAACGTAATGGCATCAGTAACACTGTCGAACTGACCCCTCGCAGCAACCCACCTGAAAACCAGGGCGCCATGGGTGTAAGTATTACCTACCCGGTGATTTCTTTGCCGTTTGGGGAATCAGTTTCCCAGGCATTCAAGACCTTTTGGCTGCAGGTAAAAACAACCTTGCTGATCCCTGTGAACTTGATCAGGGGGGCGATCTCTTCAGCGGATGCCCGTATTGTTGGTATCAAGGGCATTTACGACATTTTCAACAACGCTGCCCAAATGGACCAGACCAGCCCGGTTGCAACTGGTTTCCCGATTTATCGGCTCTCGGTCATCTCGATGATCTCGATCGCAGTGGGCATCACCAACCTGCTTCCGATTCCGGCATTGGATGGCGGACAAATTCTTTTTCTGGCCATTGAGGCAATTACGCGTAAACGCATTCCTGAAAAGGTTGCGTTATTGATCAATAATCTTTTCTTTTACGCCCTGATCCTGCTGATGGTTTTCATCACCATCCAGGATTTCCGTAACCCGGTTTTGGGGCCGTAACGAGGTAAATATGGACGCAACTAACCCCATGCAAGAGTTAATTGATGCTCTGATGAACCTGGATAAACAATTTCCTGCCAGGCTCCTCTACCAATTTTCAGATCTTGACACAGCACAACAGGAAGCACTGGCTAACTGCTGGCGCAATGTTCCCCTCCAAAGACGACAAACTTTTTTGCAGGACCTGGTCAGTTTAGCTGAAAACGACCCGATGTTGATGTTTGAGCCGGTGGCGCGGGTTGCCCTGGCTGATGAAGATACAGACGTTTGTATCTCAGCGATTGACCTGCTTTTTGATTCTGAAGATCGCCGACTGGTGCCAGTCTATCTGCGCCTGCTGTCAGATCACTCGCGCAGCGAAGCAGTGCGGGCGGCAGTTGCCAATGCACTTGGACCATACATCTATATGGGTGAGGTTGAAAAACTAAAACCCGAAATTCAGCATGAAATCGAAGATACCTTACTGCGTGCATACAACGAAGATGAGAGCGATCTGGTAAGAAGAAGAGCTTTGGAAGCTCTGGGATATTCAAGCCGTAATGAGATTCCTGCCCTGCTGCGCAAAGCGGCGGCGATGCATGATGATCTCTGGTTGGAAAGCGCCATGTTTGCCATGGGTCGTTCAGCTGATGAGCAGTGGGAAAGCACCGTATTGGAAAACCTTGAACATGAAAACCTGCAGGTACGCATCCAGGCAGTGCATGCGGCTGGCGAGCTTGCCGTGAAAAAGGCCAGAAAACGCCTTTTGAAAGCTGTCGATACGGTCGAAGATGAGGACCTCAGAAAGGAAATCATCTGGGCGCTGGCGCAAATTGGCGGCGAAGGCGTGGAACGCAAATTGGATGCCTTACTGGCAGCCTCTGAAGACGACGAGGAAAGTGCTTTCCTGGAAGAAGCCATTGAAATGCTCAATTTCACCGAAGGCAATGAGGAAATGGAGTTGATTGCCGTGCCATTGGATGGCTCCAAAGCCAAA
>DHUW01000099.1:2336-5708 GCA_002409365.1 Anaerolineaceae bacterium UBA5224
GAAGATGACCTTTACGGTGAGGACTTCGATGACGATGAGTGGGAGCATTACGTCGACGATGACGATGATGAGACCGATGATGACGACTTTTCGCTTGAGGAATACGACGACGATCGCTTTTAGGTAGATCGGAGAAATATGGAAGCTGAAAATAAATCGGAGATGGCACGCCTGGAGGCTTCAGTAAGCGGTGCCGTGCAGGGTGTTGGCTTTCGTTATTTCACACTGGACGCTGCACTCGAACTGGGTCTGACCGGTTGGGTTCGGAACATGTATGGCGGGGGTGTTCAGGTGGTTGCGGAAGGTGAGCGGGTTTCGTTAGAGCAGTTGTTGAGGAATCTCAGACGCGGTCCACATTCTGCAAGGGTGGACGAAGTACGCTTCACCTGGTTTCCATTTCAAGGAGAATTTGACCGGTTTGAAGTCCGGTTTTAAGATTTTTATCCTGTCATTCTGAGTGAGAGGAAGAACCTTGATTTTTATTTGCTCAAAGATTCTTCACCTCGCTCAGAAGGACACCTTAAATACTCAATCTCCAAGATCTTTCGCCAGTAAAACCTGTTTCTTCCAGGGTGGTAGGTTGCTGTCTTCCACTAATATTGCCTTCAGCTCATAGACCTGGTCGCGCAGCATGGCGGCTCGTTCGAATTCCAGCTCCTTGGCGGCAGCCTTCATCTGGTTTTCCATCTCTTTGATCATGCGTTCCAATTCGCGTTGTTCCATGGAAGCTGCCAACTCGCGGGCGTTCTTTGGCGCTTTCTTGTCTTCCTTCGAAACATTGGTTAGACGTTCGGTAATGTCATGGACAGCCTTGGTGATGCCTACCGGGGAGATGTTGTGCTCTTGGTTATAGGCTTCCTGGATGGTACGGCGGCGGTTGGTCTCGTCAATAGCGCGTTTCATGGAATCGGTCATGTTATCAGCATAAAGAATGACCTTGCCATTAATATGGCGGGCAGCACGGCCAAAGTTCTGCACCAACGCCGTAGTGGAGCGCAAAAAACCTTCTTTGTCGGCATCCAAAATCGCTACCAGCGAAACTTCGGGCAGGTCCAACCCCTCGCGAAGCAGGTTGATGCCCACAACCACGTCAAAAACACCCAGGCGCAGGTCGCGCAGGATGCCAACCCGTTCGAGCGTGTCAACCTCAGAGTGTAGATAATGAACCTTGAAACCCATTTCGAGCAGGTAGTCAGCCATGTCTTCTGCCATGCGCTTGGTCAGCGTGGTCACCAGGGCGCGTTCGCCTCGATCCACACGGGCGCGCAGTTCCACGATCAGATCATCGACTTGCCCCTTGCTGGGTCTGATCTCCACCTCCGGATCCAGCAAGCCAGTCGGGCGAATGATCTGCTCAACCACCTGTTCAGCCTTTTCCAATTCATAGGGACCAGGCGTGGCACTGGTGTACATCGTAATGCCCATCATTTTTTCGAACTCGGGGAATTTCAGCGGGCGGTTGTCTTTGGCGGATGGTAAACGGAAACCGTATTCCACCAGGGTATCTTTGCGGGCGCGATCGCCGTTAAACATTCCGCGCAGCTGAGGTACCATCATGTGGGATTCGTCCAGCACAAGCAGGTAGCGGGAGGGCATAAAGTCGATCAGCGTCCAGGGCGGGGTGCCTTCAGCGCGCTGGTCAATGTGGCGGGAATAGTTTTCGATGCCAGCACAGGTGCCAGTCTCTTTCATCATTTCAATGTCATAACGAGTACGTTGCTCGAGGCGTTGGGCTTCCAACAGGCGATCGTTTTTTCGAAAGTATTCAAGGCGCTCTTCCAGTTCGGTTTCGATATCATTGAGCGCTTTTTCCATGCGATGCTCTTCGGTGACATAATGTTTGGCCGGGTAGATATCGATATGATCGGGTTTCTCCAAAATCTCCCCGGTAAGTGGGTTGAGTCGCGTGATATCTTCAATCTCGTCACCAAAAAAGCTGATCCTGATCGATTCGCGTTCGCTGTAAGCGGGCAGGATTTCGAGCGTATCACCACGCACCCGGAAGATACCGGGCTTGACTTCCAGGTCGTTGCGTTGGTATTGGATATCGATCAATTGCCGCAGGAGGGCATTCCGACGGTAGATCTGTCCTTTTGGAATCTGCAGCACAGAGGCGCGATAGGCTTCAGGGTCGCCCAAACCATAAATGGCGGAGACCGATGCCACGATAATAACATCCTGGCGGGACATCAGCGCCGTTGTTGCTGCCAGGCGCAGACGGTCAATCTCTTCGTTAATATCGGTTTCTTTCTCGATATACAGATCGCGTCGTGGGATGTAGGCTTCCGGTTGATAATAATCGTAATAAGAGACGAAATACTCCACTGCATTTTCAGGGAAGAATTCGGTATACTCGGCGTAAAGCTGGGCTGCCAGTGTTTTGTTGTGGGTCATCACCAGGGTGGGCAGCTGCAGCTGCTGGATCACGTTGGCAACTGTGAAAGTCTTGCCTGTGCCAGTGGCACCGAGCAAAACCTGGTCATGGTAGCCTTTGTTGATACCTTCCACGAGTTGACGGATGGCTTCAGGCTGGTCGCCAGTGGGTTTGTAAGGAGCGTTGAGTTTGAATTCCATGATGTAATTTTACATTGATTGGGATAGGTGTGCGATAGAAGCATCAAAGAAAAGGTCGCTTCTTTATTCTGTCATTCCGAGCGTTTCTACACAGCGCCCTTTGAATGCTAAAAATTTTGACGGTAGGACCGTTGAGATCCTCCGTTTCACTCAGGATGACAATTGACTACGGCAGTGGTGTTGGCGTGATGATCAGGATCGGGGTAGGGTCGGGCACCACGGGTACAGGGGCGATCAGCTTGAAAATGACCAGGTAAGCGGCAATTGCCATAAGCAGGCTGAAGAGCGTACCGATCAGGTAATATTCAGCGAAGGCAGGACCCTTGCTGATCTTGTCGTAACGAGCCATTGATTTGGCAGCCATCAGCAAGCCCATAGCAGCATACTGCCCGAGGGACGCAAACAAAACCGTGATCAGCCGCTCCAATGTTCCCACCCAGGCACCAGCGCCTTCAACTTCCAGGGGCTTCACGACCGGCTCACTGGCTGGGTTCTCAGCCCCAGTCGAATTCTTTTTTTGATCTTGTCTGCTGCTTTCCTCTTTCGCAGCCAGCGCGTACTTTTCAAAGAGAATATCTACACTGACATTGACTGGTTTCAAGATTAGCAAAAGCAAAGCAGCCCATGCCCAAAACGTGTTGGATATCCCCAGTGTTGCCAGCCATGGGCGCAAACCGGCTTCGGGCGAAAAATGTGCGAGCAAAACCAGGACCAGTAAATGCAGCACCTGGTCAACGCCAAAGAGCGCTGCTTTTGAAAAGTGCTTGTTCCTCAGCAGCCATTTGAGACTATCGATCA
>DHUW01000099.1:5970-18492 GCA_002409365.1 Anaerolineaceae bacterium UBA5224
CCGGAGTAGGCATCTTCTTTTTTGGCAGCCAAACCGGGCGTTTGAAGATAAAAATCGCCTAGGAGATGAACGATCAGCAGAACGAGAAAAAGCAGAGCATTAGGCATATTTTTGATTTATCCTTTCCAATGCCAACTCTGCCTCGTTGCGAGCGGACATGTAGCGTTTGATGCCGCTGGATTCAAATCTGCGGGTCAAGGATGACACCTGGATTTTCAGTTGGTGGGCAACTTTCTGGTGGTTTATGTCATCTGGGTCTAAAATTCCCTCTGCCAGAATTACCTTGTAAACATCACTTTGCGAATCACGCCAGCCGCTGACCTGGAGCGCGGTGAGTTTCAAAATTTGATTGATCAGGTCCACTGTGATATCAGGATCCTGGGCGCTGAGGTGGATGTTGGCACGTCCGTAATCGTTATTGGTGTGCACGAATTCGATCGCCTCGCGCGCTTTCCAGTAAGCAGGTCCATCGGCACCGATGCTGGTAGTGGGGTCAAGCTGTGTGGTCAGTTCGCCGACGCCGATGCCGAAGCGTAAGTTGATCGGTTTCAGTTGAAAACTGATTTCGTCCAGGATGCGCAGCAAACCATTTGCATCGCGCAGCACACCCTGAAACTCATCTCCCAGTGTGATGGTGAACCGGGATGCAAGGATGTCGGCGTGGCTCGAGTTGATCTGATTTAATACTTCAGCCAACCCTTCCTGCGTTTTACGCCGGTCTGGGATGGACCTGGATTTTATGATATCTCCGATTACTGCGATCATCTTCTCACCTGCGCCAAGTATACAACATTGCAGTTCTAATTGCAAATATGTGGGTTTGTAGTTATAACTGCAATGTATTTATAAGTGCAAATGAGAAAAATTGCGGTTGTAAGTGCAATAGGTTGTCATCATGTGTCCTTATTCTGTCATTCTGAGCAAAGCGAAGAATCTATAAAGTCTGTGCGCCAAGATCCTTCACAACGTTCAGGATGACAATCAATTTATATGGAACGGGCACTGACCGTTCCATTGGGCGACCATGGCAGGTCGCCCCTACAGAAAAATTAATTCTCACAATGACGCATTAGGCAGGCAAATGGAAAACAAAAAAAGACGACCTTTCAGCCGTCTTTACGTAAGAAAAACAAAACGCTTGCTATTGATCCTGGTACTTCTTGATCAGATGCAAAACATAGTCCCAATTGATGATCTTATCAAGCACTTCTTCAAGGTGCTTTTTGCGCAGATTCTGGTAATCGAGGTAATAAGCGTGCTCCCAGACATCCAGACCAATCAGGGGGAATTTACCGTCTTTCCAGGGGTTATCACCGTTGGGGGTCGAATAGATTTCGAGCTTTCCGTTATTAAGAACCAGCCAGGCCCAACCGCTTCCGAAGCGGGTAACACCAGCTTCAACCATCACCTTTTTGAATTCCTGGATGCTGCCAAAGTTTTCCTGAAGCATTTTTTCCAACTCTGCCGGAATTTTGCTTTGACCAACAGGAGCGAATTGCTCCCAATAGAGATTGTGGTTCCAAGCCTGGGCGGCGTTGTTGTAGAGTTTTTTCTTGGAGTCATCTTTGCTGGCTGCATCCATGATCTCTTCCAGTGAAGCGCCTTCCAATTCAGTGCCCTTCACCAAGTCCTTAGTGGTGTCAAAATAGGCTTTGTGGTGTTTGCCATGATGAAATTCGATAGTCTGTTCTGAAATGACTGGTGCCAAAGCATTTTTGGCATAAAGTAATTCAGGTAGTTCTAATGGGGTTTTCTTCCAATCTTCTTTGTGTTGCATGTTTTTTATTCTCCTTTTAATGATTTCTTTTGTTATTGCGATTATAAAAAATCGCAGCATGTTTTGCCGAATCCATGTATAAGGTCTGCCATATTACAAGTTCATTCCCCAATGATTTTTATCAGGATCCGCTTTGGACGCATGCCATCGAATTCTCCGTAGAAGATTTGCTCCCAGGTGCCAAAGTCTAGCCGCCCTTTTGTGACAGCAACCACCACTTCGCGCCCCATCACCTGCCGTTTGATATGGGCGTCGGCGTTATCTTCTCCTGTATCGTTATGGCGGTACTGCTCAATAGGCGCATGCGGAGCTATTTTTTCGAGCCATCTTTCATAATCTGAGAGTAACCCCCGTTCATCGTCATTAATGAATACAGAGGCGGTAATATGCATCGGGTTGATCAAAGCCAACCCTTCCTGTATGCCGCTTTCTGTGAGGGCACGCTCCACCTCCCGGGTGATATTGATAAAAGCACGCCTGGTGGGTGTATTGACGATCAGCTCTTTCCGAAAACTTTTCATAACGATCTCCCTCTTAGCCTTGATTTTCCTATCTGTTCCAGTTTATCTTGCTTCTCCTGGACCATTAATAAAATTTTATCTTTAATTTCCTGCAAACGTTTACTCCGCAAGGGGAGATTTCCCCCAATTGTTTCGGCGAACCTCGTTTTGGTCGGGGAATTACATAAAAGAGCATATTCCCGGAAATGCACTTGGTACGCTTAGTGCATCTTTGAGTTTTAAGATTAAAATAGGTTATATAGTCACCGGGATATGTTCCGGTGAATTTATGTAAGTTGATGTGTATAAATGGATGCGATTGAAGAAACCAACCCGGTAAAAAAGAAGAAAACGTGGCGGATAGTCATCCTGGTCCTTATTCTCGGACTGGCTGTCAACCTGATCCTGCCCAAAATGCTGGATATCAACCAAGCTGTCACAGTTTTGAGAGATATGACCTGGTGGCTGGTCATTGCTGCCGTAATTACTGAGTCGCTGGTTTACTTCAGCTATGGTTCATCATTGAAAGCGGTGCTCGATATCCAGGGACACAACCTGACCGTGCTGGAATGCACGGCTATCTTTCTCTCTTCTTACAGTATCGGTATCGTGGCAGGCGGGTGGATCGGCGCAGCAGCGGCCACCTTTGGGCTTTTCGCAAAAAGAGGGGTCCGAAAATCCAACTCGGTGGTGGCAGGGTTGTTGCCTTCCATGCTTGCGAACATCCCGCTGACTTTTATTGCCATCGTAGGCATCGTCACATTGCGTTTTACAGGGCATCTCACGGGTGACCAACTGCTTCAATATTCCATATTCATCGCGCTGCTTCTTCTATTCTCATTTGGTTATCTGCTCGCATTGGCTTTCCCAAAGCCGGCTTTCAAAGTAGTCAACTGGGCTCTTTGGAACTGGAATCGTTTTCGCAACAAGCCCTATGACCCGGAAGTGACGCAAACACGCCTGAATATTCTGATCGACGCCTGGAAGCAAATGGGGAATGGTAACTGGTTGCGACCGCTTTTGGGAACGATCGGATATTATGGGTTTGACGTGCTGACCATGTACCTGATATTTATGGCGGCTGGCTACAAGGTGAACTTCGGTGTTCTATTCGCTGGTTATGGTTTGCCACTTTTACTGGCGAAGATGGCTTTCATCATTCCGGGCGGGTTGGGTGTCATTGAAACCTCAATGGCTGCACTCTTTACCAGTCTTGGCGTGCCGGACGATATCGCGCTTGTGGTCGTCCTTGGGTACCGCCTGATATCCTTCTGGATCCCGGTCATGGTGGGTTTTTTGGTTTACTTCCTGATCAATCGAAAACAAATGAAGGAAGAACAAACCCCGATCCAACCCTGATATTAATGAAAAAAATATAGAACATTTGATATAATATTTGCCGGAGTAAAAATTAATGAGCGAAGATAATCTGCGCATTGTTGGTGCGCGTGAACATAATTTAAAGAACATCAGCGTGGAAATCCCCAGGGATAAGCTTGTAGTATTGACCGGTATTTCCGGTTCGGGCAAGAGTTCGCTTGCTTTTGATACCATTTTTGCCGAAGGGCAGCGGCGTTACGTTGAATCACTTTCTTCATATGCTCGCCAGTTTTTAGGGCAAATGAACAAACCGGATGTCGACTCGATTGAAGGCCTTTCACCTGCCGTAGCGATCGATCAGAAATCGACCTCCAACAACCCACGCTCCACGGTTGGTACAGTAACCGAAATTTTCGATTACCTGCGTCTGCTCTACGCCCGGGTTGGCATTCCTCACTGTCCTATTTGCGGTCGTCCCGTGCAAAAGCAGTCTGCTCAGGAAATCGTCGACAACATCCTGGCAATGCCGGAAGGCTCACGCTTGTTGGTTTTGGCACCCATGGTGCGGGAACGAAAGGGTACCTACCAGGCACTCTTCAATGAGATCACCAAATCAGGTTTCGCACGTGTGCGCGTTGACGGTGAGGTTTATAGCCTGGAAGATGAGATCGAGCTCGATCGATACAAAAAACATACGATTGAGGCCGTGGTTGACCGCCTGGTTATTCATGCCTTTGAAAATGAAGACGACCGTCAGAACAGCATCACCCGTTTGACTGATTCGGTAGAAACAGCCTTGCGCATAGGCGAGGGTTACGTTACCATCCAGAATTTGAGCAGTAACCCACCTGAAGACCGCCAATATTCTGAAAATTTGGCTTGCCCGATACACGGTTCGATTTTGATAGAAATAGAACCCCGAACTTTTTCGTTCAATACGCCGCACGGTGCCTGCCCGGTTTGCCAGGGTCTCGGTTTCAAGGAAGAAATTGATCCTAACCTGGTGATCCCGGACAAAACACTCTCTCTGAAACAGGGTGCCATCAAGAATTCAGAATGGGACTCAAAAGATGCCGGTGGTTACCTCTGGCAAATGCTGGAGACACTGGCAGAAAAGTACCATTTCAGCCTGGATACCCCTTTTGAGAAACTGACCAAGCAACAGCAAAACCTGGTGTTATTTGGAACTGAAGGAAAAGAAATCTTAGTCCGTTATGTAGGAAGAAATGGTCGAACCGGTACATTTATGACTGCGTTCGAAGGTGTGGTCGGCAACATGCAGCGCCGTTACCAGGAAACCCAGTCAGATTGGGTCCGGATCAAACTGGGATCATATATTACTCAGACTCCCTGCCCGGAGTGCGGTGGCAAACGCCTGCGTAAGGAAGCCCTGGGAGTGACCATTGATGATCAGAACATTATTGAAGTGACCCAGCTTCCGGTCGATCAACTTTTGGATTGGATCAGCAGGCTCGGAGCATCAAAAGACACACCGCTCAGTAAGCGCGACCGGGCGATCTCAGACCGCATTCTTAAGGAGATCAAAGCCCGGCTCTCATTTATGACCGATGTCGGGCTCGATTACCTGACTCTGGAAAGGTCCGCCTCCACGCTTAGCGGTGGAGAAGCCCAGCGTATTCGCCTGGCAACCCAAATCGGTTCAAAGCTGATGGGAGTTTTGTACGTGCTGGATGAACCCTCAATTGGTCTGCATCCGCGGGATAACGACAAACTTCTTGATACCCTCAAAGGTTTACGAGACCTGGGCAATACAGTTTTGGTGGTCGAGCATGATGAAGAAACCATGCGTAATGCTGACTGGATCGTCGATCTTGGCCCTGGTGCAGGGGAACACGGCGGGTGGCTGGTAGCCGAAGGCACAGCTGAGGATATCGAAGCCGAACCGAAATCTATCACCGGTGCTTATCTTTCCGGCAGAAAAATTGTGCCCCTGCCAAAAGAACGCCGCAAGGGCAATGGAAACTTCCTGAAAATCAAGGGAGCTTCAGAAAATAATTTAAAAAACATCGATGTCGATATTCCTCTGGGCAAGTTTGTGTGTATCACAGGCGTATCCGGTTCAGGCAAATCGACCCTGATGGTGGATATTCTGTATAATGCGCTGGCAAGAAAACTGATGCGTGCCCATACCAATGCCGGTAAACACGAGAGTGTTGAAGGTGTTCAGCACCTGGATAAGATCATCAACATCGATCAGTCGCCTATCGGACGGACACCGCGCTCCAACCCCGCCACATACACCGGGCTTTTCGATAACATCCGCGACCTTTTCGTGGATATGCCTGAATCCAAGATCCGGGGCTACCAGAAGGGGCGCTTTTCTTTCAACGTCAAGGGTGGTCGCTGCGAAGCCTGTATGGGTGAAGGGCAATTAAAGATTGAAATGCAATTCCTGCCTGATGTTTACGTGCCCTGTGAAGTGTGCCATGGTACCCGTTATAACCACGAGACGTTGCAGGTGCGCTTCAAAGACAAAAACATAGCAGAAGTTTTGGACATGACTGTTGAATCTGCGATGGAGTTTTTTGATGCTTTTCCGAAGATTAAACGCCGCCTGCAGACATTGTATGACGTTGGCTTGGGTTACATCAGGCTCGGTCAGCCTGCACCGACGCTTTCGGGTGGTGAAGCACAACGTGTTAAACTGTCGAAAGAACTTTCCCGAATTGCTACTGGCAGGACACTTTACGTGTTGGATGAACCTTCAGTTGGGCTGCATGCTGCTGATGTGCATAAATTGATCGAGGTTTTGCAAGCGTTGGTTGACACTGGAAACACTGTGTTGATCATCGAGCATAATATGGACATCATTAAAGTGGCAGATTGGATCATCGATCTGGGACCCGATGGAGGGATAAACGGCGGCGAAATTATTGCCCAGGGAACCCCGGAAGATGTCTGCGAAACCCCGGGAAGCTATACCGGGCAATACTTGAAGAAATATCTGCAGGAACATCACCAGGGTTTGCAACCAGAACCTACCCCGGTCGTGATATCAGCGTAACTGCGCCAAGTGAAGCTATTCTTATTTGAGATAAAAAGCGAAGCACACTCGTAAGTGTGCTTCGCAAGTATTTTGCATCGTTTGTCATCCTGAGTTTTTGTCGCGTCACGACGCGAACTATACTTCGTAAAGTGTGCTCCCCAGGAATCCTAATCGCTAAGATTCTTCACTTCGTTCAGAATGACAAACAATTGCATACTTTTTTTATTCTGCCTACACCTTCCGTTCGATCTCATCCAGCGCTATTGCAAGGAAGTCATCAACGCTCATGGCACCCGGGTTGTCACCGTTTCTGCGGCGCAGGGCTACTTGCTTATCTTCCATTTCGCGATCGCCAATCACAAGCATGTAAGGATACTTTTGCTTTTGGGCGTTGCGGATCTTGGCATTCATACGGTCTGAACCATCATCCACGCTCACACGTAAACCGGCTTTCTTCAATCGGGCTGCAACATCATGCGCATAGCCGTTGTGTCGGTCGGCGATCGGGATCAACATCACCTGTTTTGGTGCCAACCAAACCGGGAAAGCGCCGGCATAATGCTCGATCAGTACACCAAAGAAGCGCTCCATCGAACCAAGCAAAGCGCGGTGCACCATGTAGGGGCGGTGCTCCTTGCCATCTTCACCGATATAGGTCAAATCAAAGCGTTCAGGCTCGTTGAAGTCGAACTGGATGGTCGAAAGCTGCCATTCCCGGCCTAAGGCATCACGCACCTTCAGGTCGATCTTCGGACCATAAAATGCGCCGCCGCCTTCATCGATCTCGTAAGGGACATTCATGCGTTTGAGCGTATCTTCCAGCGCGGCTTCGGCGTCGTGCCACATCTGCTCATCGCCCACGCTCTTCTCGGGTTTGGTGCTCAGATAGGCCTGAAAATCGGTAAATCCAAAGGCTTTCAGCATATCAATACTGAAATTGAGCGTGAAGTCGATTTCGTCGGGCATTTGGTCCGGTCTGCAGAAATGATGGGCATCGTCCTGGGTAAAACCACGCACACGCATCAGACCGTGCAGCACACCAGAGCGCTCATAGCGGTATACTGTGCCTTTTTCGGCAAAGCGCAGGGGCAGGTCTCGGTACGATCGCAGCTGGCTCTTGTAGATATGCAGGTGGAAGGGGCAGTTCATCGGTTTGATGAAATATTCCTGGTCCTCGATCACGATCGGAGAATACATATTTTCTTTGTAGAATCCGAGGTGTCCGCTGGTTTCCCACAAGCTGGCTTTGCCGATATGGGGCGTGTAGACCAGGTCATAGCCGTTGGCTATATGCTTATCGTCCCAATAACGCTCGATCTGATGGCGTACCATGCCGCCGTTGGGGTGCCATAGGATCAGACCCTGCCCAACCTCATCATTTGAACTGAAGAGGTCCAGCTCTTTACCCAGTTTGCGATGGTCGCGTTTTTTCGCTTCTTCCAACTTCCATAGATAATCCTTCAGCTCGTCCTTGGTTTCCCAGGCGGTGCCATAAATACGCTGCAGCATGGGGCGGTGCTCGTCGCCACGCCAGTAAGCGCCGGCGACATTGAGGAGCTTGATGGCGTGCGGGTTGATCTCAGAAGTATTCTCAACGTGCGGTCCACGGCAGAGGTCAACGAATTGGCCTGATCTATAAATCGTCATTGGCACCTTCTGATCAGTTGGGTTACCGTCTTCATCCTCCTGGCCACTTTCCAAGCCCTCAATTAGCTCCAATTTATACTTCTGGTCCTTGAAAATTTCTTTCGCCTCGGCAGCTGAGACTTCTTCGCGAACGAAATCTTCTTTCGCCTTGATAAGTTCTTTCATCCGGTTTTCGATAGTCTCGAGATCATCCGGGGTGAGCGTGCGCGGCAGATCGAAATCATAGTAAAAACCGTCTTCAATAGACGGGCCGATTGCGATTTGAGCATCCGGGAACATTTCCAGTACAGCTTCAGCCATTACATGGGCAGCTGAATGGCGGATACGATAAAGTCGTGAATTTTCGTAATCCTCTTTGGTAGACATTCTTCCTCCATTGCCGGTTGTTTTTTGAGATTTTTGAGGGTCTATTTGTACAACCGCTTCTTAAAACAAAAAGACCTTCGCCCTGGGGCGAGAGATCTCTCACGCGGTTCCACCCAGATTGCTCCATTTGGAGCATCTCGTTGTGCCGATAACGGGGCTACCGTTCACCTTAATTGGAAAACCTTTCAGGTTCAAGCTGGCAGGTGGTTTTGGGAAGTACCTTTGAACCGGTTCACACTTTCCCGGTATCACTGGCAAAAGTCAGCTTCTTACTCTTCCTGCGTCAACGCATTTAAGTAAATATATCGCATTTTAGTGGAAAATCAAGAGAAAACCTGTCAATCTCAAGACTCATTGCGATAAAATATGCTTTTCCAGCATTAACAAAATAATTGTGCGAAGAAGCGCAAAGAAAACCGAAAGGACTTGAAATGAAGACTAATCGAAAATACGGGCTCCTCGCAGGAATTCTTGCGATCGCAGTCCTTCTATTTGGAGGATTATGGCTATCTGAAAGCCCTGCAGGATATATGTCTATCGATGTTAACCCAAGCATCGAATTAACCTACAACCGATTTAACAAAATTATTGCTGTTGAAGGTGTCAACCAGGACGGTAAAAATTTGATTGCTGGCAAAGACCTGATTGGTGATGATGTCGACGATGGGGTCGAGAAAATTGTGGAGGCTTTGCTTACCGCCGGATACTTGACCCAGGAAGACTCGAAAATTCTCTTTAGCGTGGATGACAGCGCTACCTCGTTAAACTTGCTGACTCGCATAAAGTACGAAGTTGTTTATTGGTTGAAAGAATACTACGAGAAAATTGATGTGATATCCCAATCCTATCAACTGTCCTCTAAAGAACGCTCCCAGGCAGAAAAACTCAAGCTTTCCAGCGGTAAATACGCAATTTTGCTGGAGCTGATCGGATCTGCCAATATTGATGATTCCATCGACAGCAACCTTATCAACATAACCCTTGGAGAACTGCTTGAATCTCTCAATAATGACGATTTTGAATCAAACCGGATTCACCTGAAATGGGACCATGATGACAACGACGACGTCATGGGTGATGACATTGACGACGAAATGGACAATACCATGAACGGCGATGCGGACAAGGATATTGAAGACAAGATGGACGATGAAATGGACGATAAGCACGATCATGATGAGGAAAATGATCGTGATGAAGATGATCATGATGAAAATGATCTTGATGAAGGCGATCGTATTGAAGGCGATCGTGATATAGATGATCATGATGAAAATGATCATGACGAAAATGATCGTGATGTTGAAGATCGTGATAGAGATCGTCGTGATGACGGACATAAAAAGCATCCTCACCGTAACTCTTGGGATGAAGATTTCAACGATGATTGAAATGATGATGAAGCTGCCTGGCTGCCTTATAATGTAATTTAAAACTAAGGAAATGGAGGAGATGTACGTTATTCTTCTCCATGGACAGCCAAGAAAGCTATGCTCATATTCAACGTCATCGGGGACAACCCTCAAAAACCCAAGTCGATCGAGGTCAACGAAACCTTAATTACGAGAATTGGACAGGACGACAAAGTGGCATTCCGCGAACTATACGAGACAACCAACCAATCTCTGTATGCTTACATACTCAGCCTGGTTCGCGACCCGAACGAAGCACAGGATATTTTGCAGGAAACTTACCTGAAAATCCGCTCGGCTGCTCACTTGTATACACCCCAGGGAAAACCAATGGCATGGATTTTCACCATCGCCCGAAACCTTGCCAATATGCATTTTCGGTACTCAAATCGAATTATTGAAGATCCGATAGACGAGATCACTTCCAACGAGCTTGAAGCTCGTGGTGTGGATCGGCAGGATATCATCGTGCTCCGGACCTTGCTTGACGGGCTTGACGAGGAGGAACGTTCGATCATCCTTTTGCATATGGTATCTGGCTATAAACATTATGAAATTGCCAGAGATCTGGACAAACCATTATCAACTGTACTCTCAAGATACAACCGGGGGATCAAGAAACTCCGAAGATTAGTTGAACAACAAATGATTGCTTGATATGGAAAAGAAAGAACTTACTCAATCCATTAAAAATTGTGCTAATAAGCTGACGCCTGACTGTTATGATTTCGTGGCTAACGCTCCTGTGACCAAACTAAATGTTCACGATCAGGTCACAGCACAGCCAGAAGTTGAAAAGATGGTTCCCGGACAAAGATCTGCTGCACTGCGCCTGGCACCGGTCTTTGCGCTGTTGATATTGGCTTTGATATCTTCGGTCGTATACTCCCAGTTTTTCCAAATCAGCAGCGTGGTGGGTATTGATGTAAATCCCAGCATCCGAATCGATGTCAACCGTCAAAACCGTGTTATAGCTCTCAAGAATCTCAACGCCGATGCTGCTCCAATTATTGATGGGATTGGCTACAATCAAGTCAAGTTGGATCATGTCGTCCGTGCCGTTGTTGGATCGATGTATCAACATGGCTATTTGCAGGATCCTGAGAGCGCTATATTGGTGTCCGTTGAGAGCAGTGACGTTTCCATGGCTGAAGAGTTGGAATCAAAAGTGGTCGTTGAAGTAAACGAATTTACCATTTTGGATTCAACCCAGGTATTTAGCCAGATAGTTCCAGATATGAGCATGCATAAGACCTCAGATGAACATGATGTCTCGTTTGGGATATTGAACCTGGCAACTCAAGCCCAGGAGAATTGTCCGCAATTTACCCTGGACGAGCTAATTGAGTTGCCTTTGTCAAGTCTCTATCAGTTAGCCTTCAGTGATACCGATACCGTTGATGATTCTCAAAAACCCCTTGAGTGTGGAACCGACAGCAACATAGAGAGCCAATACTTTCTACCGCTCATCACCAATCCCGATCCAACACTGACGCCGACTTCTGCAGACCAGTTGCCGGCACCTACGCAGGTCCATTTCGATGGAGATTTGGATGACGATTCAGATGATTGATTGACTAGTGATTTGATCTAAACAAGCATTACCTGTGAAAAGACCACTTCTGAGCTCCCCTAAGTGGTCTTTTCTTATTTAACGAATAGGATCTTTTAAAGGATCAACTACTTGAGTCGGTAGTGCCTTGACGTGGTGGCTCTGCCAGGGCAGCCGTCTCTCGCGGTCCGCTGAGTGATCTAAATCTTCATAATCAGACCTGACCATTTTTTCCATACCAACTGGTGAGAGCTAGTTTCATGACAACTTTTCTGGCTGAGGTAAAAATTATCTAAAAAAAACGCCAAAGATATTACTATATTGTCGCTAATAAGAAGCTTCACAACCACGATATCTCTTTCACGAAATTTACAGTTGAATTCGCTTGGTATTGAAAGAGAATCTACAAAGTTGTATAGTTAATTTATCCCGCATCTAGTCTAAACTGGAGGTTTACAATGACAAAGTATATAGCTTTGCATAGAACAATTGGTGACCCCAAAGCAGGATGGGAAGCATTTGGGCAGGTTGCTCCGAACTTAGCCAAAGACGTGGCAGCTGGGAAAACCGCAGCCAAAATCCTGAAGACCTGGAATCCCTACGCTTACGGGCGTAGCGAATACGTCTTTTGCCTTTGGGAAGCAGAGAAATGGGAAGATGTGGAAACCGTGTTGAGGGATTATGGTTTCTACAAATTGGTAACATCAGATGTGATGCCAGTCGTTGAGATTGATTGGGCGGAGCTGGCCAAAGGTGGTTAGGGCAAAATTTTTATAATCAGAAGCGGATATTTTTTCCTTACCAGCTGGCGAGGGTTAATTTATTGATGACTTTTCCAGTTTAGTTGATAGTTTTCATGAGAAAAAGTCAGAAGATTTAATGTCTTGTCATTGATGAGCATATTCTCGACTTTGACATCTCATGCTCTGGCATGAACAAAA
>DHUW01000099.1:18678-23890 GCA_002409365.1 Anaerolineaceae bacterium UBA5224
TGAACAAAATTAAAGGAAAAGCCTGATCAAGTATTCACAACCTCAGAAATTTCCGGCGGTTTTGAACTGATTAGGTCAGAGCCTTCCGTTGGAGGTCGAACCTCTTTCTTGAAGACTTTCCAGGCATGCATTGCCAGCGACAGTGCGATAACACCATACGACACGAACACCCGGAAATATTCACCGATCTGGGCGTTATTGAACAACTCTTTGCCGGCTTGCGGTGCGACGATGAACAGCGTATGGAACAGGATCACACCGATGATAGCCTGCTTGTTTGTGGCTTTCTGGACCGATGCCCCGCCTACCAACAACGCGGCGATCGCGAACTGGGCGATCTGGGTGTGGGCACCATAAGTCGAAAATGTGCCGATGTTTTGCAGGAAAATGATCTGTCCCCAGCATGCCAACATGGTTGAAATGATCATTGCCAACACGCGGGTCTGGTCCGAATTGATACCGGAAGCATTTGCCACGCTCATGCTTTGCCCAACCGTGCGCATGTTTTGCCCTAAGCGAGTGGAAAGAATCTTTTGATTGAACCATGCTAATCCAGCGATCAAAAGGAAGGGTAAAACCGGCAGTTTGACGAATAACATCACTTCTTCTATGGCGGGGATGAAAGTCAGCCCATAAAGCACCCCGTACAAAACCAGTAAAAGGACAGGTTTCTTAATCCCGGCAGCTGGTTGTTTATCGATGATCGATTTGATTATCTTAGCAATCTGGATGATCGCCAGAACAATCAAAACGCCCGTGAAAGCATCCAGCAAAACCAGACGGTCGGTTGAAAGGAACCGTTCGACTACCGGAATGTACGAGATCCCGAAGGCAAGTGCGCTGACCCCAAAAAGGGTCAAATCGTTTCTCTTGAGTTGGTATTTTTTTACCAGGTGAAGGATCGCTTTGATTACCGTGATCGCCAAAACTGCATAGAACAACACCGTTACGATGTCGACCATCCGTACAGAATCGATGGCGTACTTAAGGTTGCCCGTCAGATCAATCGTATTCTTTACCCCGACTCCACCTGAAATGATCAGTTTGGGATTGTTTACCGGGATGATGCCGCCGATAACCACCAGGAACAAAAGCTGATAGAGACCGTCAGCGAAATATCCCAAGATCAACCCAGCGATCATCTCCGCGCCTTTCATGCGGTTGAACAACTTACCCACCAGGTAACCAAACCAGACCGCCAGCGGTGTGGCGATCAGGACGGTCAGCAGAATCCCGCCAAAACCTTCAAAACCCCAATAGACCACCCAGAAAACAGCGATCTGAGCTGCGACTGCACCAATGACAATGCCAAAGTTCAAGCCCAAGCCAGCAATGACCGGGATTATCAAGGCCAACACTGTAAAGGTATTTCGCGTGATGCGTGTCATGACGCCATCCACGATGAAGGTCATCGGACTGCCTGAAAGTACAATGGCAACCAAACAAATGATCGCAAAACCGATCATCACTTTATTATCGAAGACGAATGAACCAACCTTATTCAGAACATTCGATTTTTGCTTCATTGGTTTTCTCCTTTCGTCTTGGATAACGCGTAGAGAATAATGCCATTCGAAATAATGATGCGCAATACCTCTGGCAGAGTGCCAATTTCGACCACCTCATTGATCACAGGTAAAGCCGTCACCAGGATTCCCTGGAAAAGTAACGTCCCGATCAACACATGAGAAATTTTGGCCCTCTTGACGGTAGCGCCGCCAATCAAAATCGAGGCGACACTGGCAAAACCCATCATCAACGGGGCGTTATATAGCTGTAAGAAGCCATAGGTCTGTGCGTATAGGATAATTCCGACCGCGCCGAGAACCGTCGAAATTGCCGTTCCCTGGATGCGCTTTTTGTCAACATTGATCCCGCTCGAGGTGGTAAATAACTGATTCTCGCCCGCACCGCTCATGGCGATGCCGGATTTGCTTCTGAAAAAGAGCCAGACCAGGAAACATAAAAAGCCAAAAACCAGGACCAATCCGAGGGGAATGGTGAAATCACCAACACGAAAAGCCAGCCAGTGCAGCCATTCAGGTTGGGTAGTCTGAACCACATCCGGGTT
Organism: Anaerolineaceae bacterium UBA5224; assembly: GCA_002409365.1. Lineage (GTDB taxonomy): Bacteria > Chloroflexota > Anaerolineae > Anaerolineales > Anaerolineaceae > Mesolinea. The sequence continues at coordinate 20,750 of DHUW01000099.1, forward strand.
GCTCAGCAATCCCCCGAAACTTCCCGAAAGGCTGGCAGTGTTACGCAAGCCTTGCCCTTGCAGAGGCCAGCTTAGCTCTCCGTTTTTGAAAGCAAGCGAGAGCCAGACTATGTTCATAAAGGCAATTGCCGAAAAACCTACGTAGGTCGAAACGGTCATTTCGGAGCCCTTGACGCGATTTAACAGCATGCCGTAAAGGGTGCCAACGATTGCCGCAAAGATGATTCCCAGAAGCAGCGCTAACCCCAGGGTCATCCAGGGTGAGCCAGCGCCATAAAGTCCGTTCCAGTCTCGTACGAAGGCAACTTCCATCGCCAGAACTGCGCCAAACAAACCTGATGAGATGCCCAAAGAAATACCAAAATTAAGTCCGATACCGCTCTGGATACCAGGCACCATGGCAAGCACCAGTGTGCCATACATCAGCCAGCGTCTGACAACATCGCTAAACAAAGCCGAGGGCGAAAAGCCCAACAATATCGAAGCAACTATCAGCAAAACAAAAAACAAAGCAATGATTAACCTGGGTAATCCGATGTTGTCATAGAAAGTCTTTAGGGTTTTCATCGGACCTCCTCCCTGACACCAGCCATTGCTAAACCGTATGCCACATCCGAATCGTCCGGTCGCATAATATCAAAGACCTTACCTTCTGAAACGATTGCAATGCGGTCACACAAAGATCGCAACTCAACCAATTCGGAACTGATCATCACGATGGTTGTGCCCAACTCCCGGTTTATTTTCGTTAGGTGCTCCAAAACCAACTTCTTTGCACCGATATCAATACCACGCGTTGGCTCTGAAACAATCAGAATTTTCGGAACCATTGTCAGTGCTCTTGCCAGGCATACTTTTTGTTGGTTCCCGCCCGAAAGGCTGCCAACCACCTGTGAAGGGCCTGTGCAGCGGATGTCAAGCAGTTTGATCATTTCTTTGGTATGTTCATCGGCTGCTTTTTTATCCAAAATCTTTACTGGACCGATGCTTTTAAGAAATTCGTTGTTGATCTGCATAGCCGAGAAAGTGATGTTGCGTTCAATTGACTCTCCCAGCAACAACCCCACACCGCGGCGATCCTCCGAAACAAAGGCAATGCCGTTACGCAGAGCCTCACCTAATTTGGATAAATCCAGTGTTTTTCCGAAGGAAATAACTTCGCCCTCAGTGTCATAAAGACCCATGATGCCATTGAGGATGCCGATCTTACCCTGACCGGCCAGTCCGCCAAAACCAAAAATTTCACCTGCGCGGACTTTGACGTTCATTCCCCTCACGCGCTCTCCGGGCATGTCAACGGAATAGTCCTTGAATTCGAGGGCGATCCTGTCGTCAAACAACTCCCGCTGACCCAGCAATTCATCCTCAACCAGCCTTTCGACCTTTCTGCCGATCATCAGTTCTGCCATGTTCGCCAACGAAGTTTCACCAACTTCTTTCCTGGCGACAAATTCGCCATCCCGAAGAATGGTCATGCTGTCGGCAACAGCCATTACTTCTGTCAAGCGGTGGGTGATGAAGATGATCGCGATACCTTTATCGGCGATCAGGCGCATGATCTCAAGCAGACGGCCGGCTTCACTTTCGGTCAATACTGCGGTAGGCTCGTCGAAAACCAGAAGTTTGATACCGGTCTTGTCAATTTCCCGGGCGATTTCGACAAATTGTTTGTAACCAATCGGCATACCTGCGACCTTGGCATACTCTTCGATATTCATCATGCCGATGCTGTCGAGAGATTTTCGGGAATCTTTGGACATTTGATTCCAGTCCATTTTGTCCAGCAACCTCCCAAAAATCTTGCTCAGTGCGTTACTCTCGCCAATTTCCCGACCTAATTTTATGTTTTCTGTAACAGAAAATTCCGGGATAAGCATAAATTCCTGGTGAACCATACCGATGCCGTGGTCCATGGCAGCGTGAGGGCTTTCAATTGTGACTGGTTCGCCATCCAGGTAGATTTGACCCTCAAAACCTCCCGTGTTAAAAATTACGGGCATTCCAAAAAGAATATTCATCAACGTGGATTTTCCCGCACCGTTTTCCCCGACCAGGGCGTGGATCTCACCTGGCTTTACATTGAGGTTTACGTTTTTGAGAACCCGGTTGCCGTAATATTCCTTTGTAATATTACTCATTGATAACAAGTATTGGTCGTCCAATACTGCACCTCCTTCTTACATTTCTTATAAGAAGAGCCGGCTTGCTTGGAAACAAGCCGGCATTCTGTGGAGTTAATTAGTTGGCTAAAGGCATCTACTTTGAGAAATCGTAGTAAGGAGCCAGGAGCATCAGGAAGTTAGGCAGATTGACGCCGTCTTCGTTGTAGTTAGTAACAGTCAGGTTGCCCAGACCGCGTGCAGCTGATGCTTCGTTCAAGGTTTCGATGAAGGCAGCCGTGTCTTTGGGATCGGTGACTTCACCTTCGGCGAATTTAATGGCGTAGCGCACACCGGCGTCGATCATGAGCATATTGATCGGCACACCCCAGGTGGACATACGGCCTTCCTGTCCTTTTTCCTTGAGTTTGATGGCGATCTGATCGAGCATGTACTGGACATCGCCCTCATGACCCTTGACGTCGATGTTCAAACCGGCGGGATAGCCATGATAGGGGCTGGGGCAGCACTGCTGAGGATAGATGGCGCCATTTTCCCAAATGGTGCGGATGAGGGGTTCCTGCATGGCACAGTTGGTGGAGAAGAAAGCAGTGTCCTTGCCGTAAGTGGCGATCTGCCGTGGAACGTCCTCGGTAATAAACTGCTGGGCACCCGAGACACCGGCATCTCCGGTCGGGTCTGGAGCGTTCACTTCCACCAGCTCGATACCGAGTTCCGCACAGGTTTCCTTCATGATCTCAAGCCGTCGGGCAATGGTCGCATAGGACAAATGCCGTGGGAATGAGTAGTGAATGAGGGTTTTGGCACCCATCTTGGCAGCCATCTCGGGGATGGTGCGACCCATGGAGATCTCATCCACCTGCATGACGATGTCAGCTTTTTCAGCGATGATGGGAGGATCTTCAGCGGGAACGCCAGCCACAAAGAGCATGTCAGGTCGGGTCTCGCGGACCTTCTCGATGGCTGCGGCTGCACCAGGGATGGCCTGGACAAAGACGATCGCCTTCACTTCCGGGTCAGA
>DHUW01000078.1:0-2133 GCA_002409365.1 Anaerolineaceae bacterium UBA5224
AAGCAATGCCTTCTCAAGATTGGCTGACTTCCCCAATCTTTCTTCGGCGGCAATAACAGCCTGGTAAAGCTGGATCTCTTCCTGTTCAACCAGCAATGAAGGGTCAACGACGAAATCCTGTGTCAAATCGCGGGTCATGCGCACGCAGCGACTAAAAGCCGGCAAAATTTCATTCCAGTCTCCTCTTTTCACCCAACGAGTGAGGACCTCAACTGCCTGTTTTGCCAGGGCTGGATTTTCGCCGTGAACTGCTTCAACCGCATCGACCACGTCGTGAGCGAAGCCTTGTTCAAGCAGGATGGTATGCAAGCGCCCGGTAATAAAAGCAGCTGCCTGATCTTCCACCTCTTTGGTGAAAGGAACGTTGAGCACTGAACCCGCCTGCCGCAGCGCCCAGCGAGTGTCAAAATATATATTCATACCCATCAGGATGCTGACCAACCCGATCGCTGTCCTGCGCAGAGCAAAGGGGTCTTTATTACCTGTTGGGGCCAAACCCACGGCAAATAAACCGGCAATCGAATCCAGCCGGTCAGCCAGGCCAACCACAGTCGCAGATCTGCTGCTTGGTAGGGGGTCATCAGCTGAGCGGGGCAAGTAATATTCAAACACACCCTCGGAAACAGTTTCGTTTTCCCCAGAATGGCGGGCATAATATTTTCCCATCACACCCTGTAAACTGGTCATCTCGATCACCATTTCAGATGCCAGATCTGCCTTGCACAGGTGAGCGATACGGGCCGTATTTGACAAATCAACTTGATTAAGTCCCAGTTTTTCTGCCAGGTTCAAACTGAGTTTTTTGATACGCTCGGTTTTCTCCAGCATCGAACCCAATTGCTTTTGGAAGGTGAGCTGTGCCAATTTCGGCACGAAATCTTCCAATTTTTTCTTCAGGTCTTCCTTCACAAAAAATTCAGCATCAGCAAAACGTGCCAGGATCACCTGCAAGTTGCCGTCCAGAACGATATCAGCATGCTCTTCACCACCGTTACGTACGATGATGAAATGGTTGGTGAGCTTTCCTTCGGTATTCAGAACAGGTATATAGCGCTGGTGCTTCTTCATCACGCCGATCAGAACTTCTGGAGGCAGGTTTTGAAGGTAGCGCTCATCAAACGTGCCTAATAAGGCAGTCGGGCGCTCGACCAGGTTGCTGATCTCTTCCAACAAATCCTTGTCATCTTTCAGTACGCCATTTAATTTGCCCGCAAGGTGGAGGGCTTGCTGCCAGATGCTTTGCCTGCGTTCAACCGGGTCAAGTATGATGCCCTGCTTATCCAGGTAGGCTTTGTAGGCATCCAGGGAACCGACCTGCACACTGGGCTGCTCTGAAAAACGCAAACCCCGGGTGTTATTTCCGGAGGTTAGTCCTGCAAAGGTGAAGGGAACTACCTGGCTGTCCAAAATCGCCAGAAGCCAGCGCACTGGTCTTGAGAAACTCGCTCCGCTTTGGTTCCAGCGCATTGACTTGCCAAAACGCAGATTGCTGATGATCCCAGGCAACTCTTCTGAGAGCAGTTCCATGCTTGTTCGTCCGGTTTCAGAGATTTCGGCCACCACGTAGCGACCGTTCTCGAAATCTTTCACAGCCAGTTGATCCAGGCTTAATCCTTTGCTGCGGGCAAATCCTTCCGCTACTTTAGTCGGCTTGCCTTCGCTGTTGAATGCCCGGTCAGCCGGGGGGCCTTTCAGTTCCACAGTCCGCTTTGCCTGGTGGGTCTGCAGGTCTTTTATCATGACTGTTAATCGGCGGGGTGTACCCTGAACTTTGACGTCTCCATGTTCCAGGCGCACCTCCGAAAGCCAGGTTTCGAAATCAGCCTGGAGTTGTTCAAGTGCCCGGTCCAGTTCAGAGACGGGCAGTTCTTCAACTCCAATCTCAAACAGAAAATCAGCTCTATCCGCAAGCTTAATCTGTGGGAGGCTGATTGCAGTTGGTTTTTCCTGCTCAACTGGTTTGAGCCAGGGAAAACCCATTTCTTCTCGTTGAGCGTAATAAGCTTCAGCGACTCTTTTTGAAAGATCGCGCATCTTGCCAAAAAGGGCTTGCCGTTCGGTGAAACCGACCGCGCCCCTGGCATCCAACACGTTGAAAGTATGAGAACATTTGATCACATTATCATAGGCCGG
>DHUW01000078.1:2382-3957 GCA_002409365.1 Anaerolineaceae bacterium UBA5224
ATTTCATAATAGTAGGTAGAGTGTTCGCGTTCGGCAACCTGGTAGACATCGCCATACGAGCGCTGGTCATTCCAGCGGATGTCCTTGAAATGACTGACACCTTGCAGGGTCATGGCAATTCGTTCCAAACCATAGGTTAATTCAACTGCAGGTACGTCCAGGACCATACCACCGGCTTGCTGGAAATATGTGAATTGGGTGATTTCCTGCCCATCCAACCAGACTTCCCAACCCAGACCCCAGGCTGAAAGCGCGGGTGATTCCCAGTTATCTTCGACAAAACGGATATCGTGCTCCTGGGGGTCGATCCCTAAAGCCAACAAAGATTTCAAATACAACTCCTGTGGGTTATTCGGATCCGGTTTGAGGATCACCTGAAATTGATGATGCTGCTGCAGCCGGTTGGGGTTAATACCGTAACGCCCATCATCAGGGCGCACTGAAGGTTCCACGTATGCCACGCGCCAGGGTTCAGGACCAAGCACACGTAAAAAGGTTGCCGGGTTCATGGTGCCTGCGCCGAGCTGGGAGTAATATGGTTGCCAGATAAGGCAGCCCTGGTTCGCCCAGTAGGTTTGTAAATTGAAAATGATTGACTGAAAATCTAATCCCTGCTTCATAATACACCTCTGTAATTATCCGCTTGATTATACATCAGCCTGTGTTGCCATTCTGAGCGAAGCTTACTTCAGGTGCTTGTCATTCTGAACGAAGTGAAGAATCTTGACACTAATCAAGAAAAGATCCTTCGCAAGGAAAGCTCATTTCGATCATGATCGACAAAATTATGTTTAATGGATTTTAATCGAACACCGTCGATAACAAACCGAAGGAATCAGACAAGTCCCGCCTTGGTTTAGTGTACAGTTAATACGGAAGGGTGCAAGACCCTTCCCTGCTTTCTACCTATGAAATTGAACTCAGAAAGCCGGGGGTTTTGAGGTTGTACTCAAGTAGATAGGTCAGATATTTTTCGATCAGTTGGCTCAATTCCCGGTCAGTTTTCTCAGGAATCGAACGGTTTTTTACTTGCGGCCAGGGAGAGCGTTGAAAAAAGCGCATGTATCGCAAGGCATCCATGCTTACAGGCCAGGCGCCAGGGTCCCCGGAAAGAGAATTAGGGCAAACCACGCCGCCAAGTTTGGCGGAAAAATATTGATCTTCAGGCTGAATGGCAGCCCCACACACCACGCATTCCTGCAGCTGCGGTTTAAAGCCCAAAATATCCATCAAGTGTACTTCATAGTAATGCACGACCAACCCAGGGGAGATGCCAGCATCCAGCCGCGAAAGCGTTTCCAGCACCAGGTTGTAGAGCGCCCGGTTCTCACCCTCTTCGTAGGTAAAGCGGTCCAGCAATTCCAGCACATAGGCAGCCTGGGCGGTCAGTTTTAGGTTCTCACGAATATTGTCAAAGTTACGTATGCTTTCCGCCTGGGTAATGATCTCCAGGTTACGACCCATAGCCAACTGCAGCGACACCTGCGTGAAAGGTTCCAGGTGGCCAGCTTTGCGGCTCTTTAGCTTTCTCACACCCTTGGCAATTGCCTGGATTTTCCCCTTCTCCAGTGAGTA
>DHUW01000078.1:4242-32147 GCA_002409365.1 Anaerolineaceae bacterium UBA5224
CTCCAGATCTTCCGGGCCAAAAGAGCGGGGTAAAACACCTTCCATGGTACTTTCAAAAACAATCTCGCCTTCACTATCTGCCAAAATGACTGGCATGTCCAGGTCGGCGAACTCACGCATCACCTGCCGGCATGCCCCACACGGAGAACCGCCGTTGCTGGTAACTATCGCGATGGCTTGGATATGTCGGTTTCCCTCGGAGATTGCTTTAAAAATTGCTACTCTCTCGGCACATAGACCCGAAGGATAGGCGGAATTCTCAATGTTGGCACCACCGTAGATCTGACCATCTTCTGCCAGCACTGCAGCACCAACTGCATAATGAGAATAGGGGCTGTAGGCTCTTTTTTGATAAAGTTGGGCTTTTTCAACCAGGTCTTGTTTAATCTCAGTTGTTATCTTTGTCATCGCTTCTCTCTTGGTTTGCTTCAGTTGGCTCGGGAACCTTTTCAACTTTTACTTTTAAAATTCTTCGGGCGACCACTTCTTCCACTGTGAAGTTAAAATTTTCATTCCTAACGACTTCACCAGGTTGAGGAACCCGGCCAAGTTGCCCATAGATATAACCACCCAACGTATCAGCATATTCATCTGAAAGGTTCAAGCCAGTGATCTCGTTAAATTCGTCGATGGTCGCACGACCCTGTATCAGATAACCGTCATCTGGAAGCCTTTCATAAAGGCTGACTTCACCCTGGTCATATTCATCGCGGATTTCACCGACAATTTCTTCCACAATATCTTCAAGAGTGACGACGCCAGCAACACCTCCATATTCATCCACCACCAGAGCCATATGCACCCCACGCGATTGCATTTCAGTGAGCAATTCATCTACCTTTTTCGCTTCAGGGACAAAGTAAGCAGGGCGGAGAAGTCTCCGCTGGTTGGCAATTGTGTCTTCGCCGTCCACGACAGCCAATAGATCCTTGGCATAAAGCAGACCAATGATGTTATCAATCGTGTCATCATAAACAGGTACACGCGAATGACCGGCATCGATAAATTCCTGCCTTGCTTCGCGAATGGTCGTATTCACATCCAACGCCAAAACATCCATACGAGGCACCATAATTTCTTTGGTCATGGTCTCGCTGAAATGGAAGATCGAGTAGATCATTTCACGCTCGCCCTGGTCAAGGGTGCTTTCAGGTTGTTCCTGTTCCACCCAATCGCGCAGGCTTTCGTCCGTGACTGTCAGGGTCACATTTTCAGCATACTGACCCAATATAGATGTCATCAGTCTTGTGATGGGTGAAACCAAAAAACTGATAGAACTAGCCGTTCCTGTCCATGTGAGTGCTGCTTTCTCTGAAGAAGCTAGGATATATCGCTCAATCAGGAATTCGAAAGCTGTGACGAGCACCAATATCAATAGCAAAACCAGGAGAATCAACCAAATATTCTGAACTATTGCCACGCGAACGAGCAACAAAATTGTCGTTCCAGCCAGCAAGTAGTGGGAAATGATCAGCCCCAGCCGCAGTGCTGTCCGTAATCCTTGTTTCTCAATCAGGGCAATTGTTCTGTCCACCTTCACCTGGTTCTCGGTGCGTAAGCTGAGCAACCAAGGAAGCCGAACATGGGTAAATGCAGATTTAGCCGCTGATGAAACCAGGGTCATTGCAAAAAAAACCACCCATAAGACCCCAAGCAAAATAGGTTCCGTCACGTTATTCCTTTCTCTCTTTCGGGTGGGCGGGCACACCATACACCAGCGTGTCATCAGGAACATCCCTGGTAACCACCGAACCTGCCCCGGTCCTGGCATTCTTGCCAATCTTTAATGGCGCTACCAACATGGTATCGCTGCCAATAAAGGTGTTTTCTCCAATTTCAGTGGCATGTTTCAGTATCCCGTCGTAATTGCAGGTAATCGTTCCTGCGCCAATATTGACATTTTTGCCGATTTTCGCATTACCAATATACGAAAAATGCCCCATCTTAACGCCTTCAGCCAACACCGAATCTTTCACTTCACCAAAATTACCCATGTGAACATGATCTAAGAGCACAGCTCCCTTGCGCAAATGGCAGAAAGGTCCCATGCTGACATGGTTGCCCAGGTTAGCCTTTTCAGCAACGCTGTAGGTTATCATGCAGTCATTGCCAACTGTTGTATCAGTTAGAGTTGTATCAGGTCCAATACAGCAGTTTTCTCCGATTTGGGTGCTGCCGCGTAGGTGTGTGTTGGGCAAAATAACAGTATCCTGCCCGAGAACAACATCGCTCTCAACAGTACAGCTCTCGGGGTCCAGGAAAGTGACGCCATCCAGCATCCATTGCCTGATCACGCGTCGCCGTAAGGCGGTTTCACAATCGGCAAGGTCGATCCGCGTGTTGATGCCGAGACCTTCGGTGGGATCCTGCACGACAAGGGCATCAAGCTTTTTACCTTGAGTTACTGCCGCTTCAACCAAGTCTGTCAGATAATATTCACCTTTGGGTGATTTTTTGAGATTTTTCAGGTTTTCCCACAACCAGTCAGCGTCGAAGCAATAGGCTGAGATGTTGTATTCGCGGATTTTCAACTGCTCAGGAGTAGCCACAGCTTCCTCGACAATCGCGGTGACTTTGCCGGTTTCATCACGCAGCACGCGACCAAAACCGCGGGGAACATCGCCGATTACGCTGGTCATCGTCAGGGTATTGCCTGATTCCTGGTGAAGTTTAATTATTTCACTGATGGTTTCAGGGCGAAGCATGGGCATATCCGCAAACGTTACCAACACCAGGTTAGACTTCCCAGCCAGCATCGGTGCTGCACTCAGGACTGCGTGCCCGGTGCCCCATTGTTCTTCCTGAAGGGCAAAATTCACGCCGTCGCCGTAGGTATCACTTACGACGCGGGTGACTTCTTCGCTGCCATGCCCGACCACCACAACTGGAGGGAGGGTGCTGAACCCGATCACGCTGGAAAGTGAATGTAAGACCATTGGCTTGCCTAAAATTTGATGCAGCATTTTCGGTGTGCGCGACTTCATACGCGTACCCATGCCAGCGGCGAGTACAACAGATGCGATTGTCATTGAATGCTCCGAGAAATAACAGGGTAAATCACAAGATGATACTTTTCGTCCATCTTGTTTGTAGGTAGGTGTGAATCGTCTTCGTCTTTATCCACAATAAATCAGCCGGGGCACTTGGAGTCGAACCAAGATTCACGGATTCAAAGTCCGGTGTGCTGCCATTGCACCATGCCCCAATTTGTAGCCCATATTTTAGCATAGATTCTATCGTCTGCCAAATTAGACCACGGCAGTAAATTTTACATCATCTGCCCTAATTTGTGAAAGCGAATTTGCTATTTCGGGTTGATTGACCAGGAGTTCTCCAGTTCGTCCACCTGGTATTCAGTCGCTTTTCCTTCAGAATCAGTGTATGTAAAATTGGTTTTCTCGTTCTCAATAGCATCCCGTACTAAATTCTTGAACCCCAGTGGTAAAGTGGGTATGCCATTGCCACGGGGAATGACATAAATATTCGAAAATTCTGCAAACAGGTTCGAATCGGCATCATTGATGTTGTAGCCCCCGGCAACAGGGAGAATGCCATAGCTCTCCTGCTCATACGTAAAAGTTGAGGAACCCTTTTCCAAAGCCTGATTAAGGTTCAAGGCGAAATTAAAGGAATTGATGATTTCATTATTAGCTGAATCATAAGCTTCAAGGTAATAATGACTAGCAACAGCCACATCGGATACCGTTGAGATCTGCACTGCTTTTCGTTCTTCAGAAAGCACATAAGCTGTCCCCTGGTTTTCAAAAGTCAGCGTGTTTTCTGCCAAAGCCTTTTGAATCGCAGCAATCAATTCGTCAGATAACACAACGCCTTCCATCGGTTGAATTCCTCCAAGCAGAGATTCCGCTATTGGGGTCAAACGATAAATGCGATATGCACCTTCTCCCACCGGCTCCTGGTGATAAACGACGCCATCGACAGTAAATTGTTGTTTTCCATCTTCCAGAGCTTTTTCGAAAGCCATCATGGCATTTCCTTCAAAGATCTCGCCAGCTTTGATGGTCAGGACATACTGTTTGTTCAAAATTGCGTTAGCCTGAAAACCTTCTCCAATTTCAACCGGATTTTCCTGGGAATCAGGAGCAATTGTATTGTTTTGATTCACTGCACAGGCAGAGACAAGTGCGAGCAAAAGTATTGTTAGAGTAATTTTCTTGATTATGTTTTTCATAGTTTTTTATTGTAACTGAAAATCTGCAAGGTGAAACAATAACCATCTGTGTATTGCTACAGGATCGGCAAGGGAAAGATATAGGTCGATTTTCAAAAAATTGGATATGCTTTTTATTTAGAGATGCCCCTACTATTGATTACAGCATTAGTTCACAGGCAACCCAAGGGTAAAAAAGAACCGCCTCGCAGGAGGCGGTTCTAAAACCTATTTAAACCAGACTTGCGTCATAAACAGAACAAGTAAAACCCAGACTAATGCTAATGCTGCGGTGAGTGCCAACCCTGCCAGCAAGGCGTAAAAAGTGTAACGCCTGGCCTCTGAATTGGTCATTCTTTCGCCATACATCTCTGCTTTTCGCTTACGTTCTACCTCACGAGCCTGTTTTTCAGCAAATTTGACGTTTTTATCATGCCAGGGCGTGCCGACAACATCCATATCGACAATCGTCCTGCCATCGTCATCGTCATATTGCTTTTTCTGATTTCTCATCTACTAAAGTTCCTTGCTCATCGTATAGATGACATACTACCATATGCCCTGGTTCAATTTCACGTGTTTGTGGAACCACAGTTTTGCAGACATCCATGACATACGGACAACGAGTGTGGAACTTGCATCCCTTGGGCGGGTTTGCTGGGGATGGAATGCTGCCTTCCAGGATGATTCGATTCATCTTGAAGTTTGGATCCGGCACCGGAACAGCGCTCAACAATGCCTGGGTATAAGGGTGAAGCGGATTCGCAAACAAGCTCTTTTTGTCGCTATATTCCACCAGGTCGCCCAGGTACATTACACCGACATAATCGGAGATGTGCTGAACCACGGAAAGGTCATGAGAAATGAAGAGGTAAGCGATGCCGTTAGATTTCTGCAGCTCTTCCAGCAAGTTGATGATCTGCGCCTGGATGGAAACGTCCAGAGCAGAAACAGGCTCATCACAAACCACGAATTCAGGGTTCAAGGCTAACGAACGTGCGACACAAATACGCTGGCGTTGACCGCCTGAGAATTCGTGCGGATAGCGGTCTTTATGATATGGTTGCAGACCGCACTGTAGCATCACTTTTTCGAGGTGATCTTCAAATTCTGAGGGAGGCACAATATTATGCTCGCGCACCGCCTCGCCGATGATCTCACTGATAGGCATACGGGGAGAAAGGCTTGAATAAGGGTCCTGGAATATCATCTGCATCTTTGGACGAAGGGCACGCAACTCACTGCGGTTTGCCGCAAAGACATCCTGACCATTAAACAACACCTTACCACTGGTGGCTTCATTGAGCCTCAGCATGGTTTTGCCAACGGTCGTCTTTCCACTGCCCGATTCGCCAACCAGACCCATTGTCTTTCCGCGTTCGATACGGAAACTGATGTCATCAACCGCTTTCACATGTCCGACCACTTTTTGCATCAAACCAGCCTTGATCGGGAAATATTGCTTAAGGTTTTTTACCTCAATAACGTAGCGATTGTCTTTTTTTGTTTCCATTGAATCATTATTCTTTGCCATAATTTGCTATTACCTCCTCGTCTTCGTAGAGATAGCATACTGCCATATGGGTTGGTGAGAGGAAATATTCAGGAGGATAAGGTCCATCGCAGATAGGCATGCGCCGATTACAACGATCCTTGAAATAGCAATAGTCTGGCATGTTAATCGGGTTTGGAACTGTGCCAGGGATGCTATACAACTTATCGACTTCCTTATTAATTACTGGTTTTGAAGCCATCAAACCAACTGTGTAAGGGTGCATTGGATTATTGTAGACTTCTTCTGCCGTTCCTTTTTCGACGATCCGACCAGCATACATGACAACAACAATATCAGCCATCTCTGCCACGACACCCAGATCGTGGGTGATGAGCATAATACTTGAATTGATCTTTTCTTTCAGACTGCGCAGCAGATCGAGAATCTGTGCTTGGATAGTCACATCCAGGGCTGTTGTCGGTTCATCCGCAATGATAAGACGCGGGTTACAAGCCAATGCCATGGCGATCATGACACGTTGGCGCATACCACCGGACAACTGGTGCGGATACATATCGTAAACGCCCTCAGCATTGGCGATACCAACCATATCAATCATTTCGAGTGTGCGCGCCTTGATTTGCTCTTTCGTCATCTCAGGATTATGCAGTTCAATCACTTCATCAATTTGGAAACCAGCGGTGAAAACAGGGTTAAGACTGGTCATCGGTTCCTGGAAGATCATGGAAACTTCATTTCCACGGATCTTTTCCATTTCGACAACTGGAGTTTTGGCAATGTCGTAGACTTTATCGCCGGTGTTCAAGCGGACAGTTCCTTTGACAATCTGACCCTGAGGACGCTGCACCAGCTGCATCAATGACAAAGCGGTTACTGATTTTCCGCAACCAGATTCTCCGACTACTCCAACAGTTGAGCCGATGGGGACTTCATATGTGACGCCATCGACTGCTTTGACAGTGCCGATATCAGTGAAGAAATACGTATGCAGATCATCAAATTCGACCACGTTATTGGGGTCTTTCATTTGAGTCAAAAATTCGCTTTCAGGCACATTTTTACGTTTGCGCTGTCTCTCAATCGCATCAGTAATTCTGCGGTTTTCTCGACTGATCCGGCTGGACTCTTTTGCGGTTAAGTGAATCCTTTCCGTTATACGGTTGTCTTCCAGGTCAGTTGTGTCGTATTGAGTTAAGTCTTTTTCTTCGGTCATTATCTCACCTTAGCGTTTCATTTTCGGGTCGTAGGCATCGCGCAGACCATCACCAACAAAGTTGAAGCCCAGCACGGTCAAAAGAATCAGCATACCGGCAGGAATCCACATGAACCAGTAAGTCTCCATGATGAAGGCATCTGAAGATATGTTGATGATGCTGCCCCAGGATGCCAGTGGGTATTTGATACCAAGTCCCAGGAAACCCAGGGTTGCTTCTGTGATGATCAAACTGCCCAAACTGCCTGTCGCTGTCACGATCAGGATAGGCATGACATTTGGGATCAGGTGGCGGAAGATCTTACGGCTGGTGCGTATACCAGTTGCTTCAGTTGCCACCATAAAGTCCTGTTCGCGCAGACTCAAAATCTGACCACGTACTACGCGGGCAATCCCCGTCCAACCCAATAAGCCCAGAATAGCCATCAGGATAAACATACGGTTGACTGGTGTAACTTCCAGGGTATCCATAACAGAACCAAAAATTAAAATCAAAGGCATTGTAGGAATACTGTTGAACAAGTCAACAAAACGCATTAATGATGTATCGACCCAGCCACCGAAGTAACCGGAAATACCACCGATTATCACACCAATGAACAGTTCGATGAATACCGCTACAAAACCGACCATCAAGGATACCCGACCACCAAACATCAGGCGGGTCATCACGTCCATACCATTGTTGTCAGTACCCAATGGATGCCGCGCCGAAGGGAATTCGAACATGTTGATCAGCGTAGTGGTCGTTTCGCGTTTGATGTAATAGTTTGTATTCACACGATTGAGGTCGTAAACTGTGGCAACACCATCAGGAGCAACAAATTCAAACGATTTATCACGATTAATAATCGCATTTCTGGCTTTGGCTTTAAACTCAACAGACAGGAACTCATTTGTATCCAGTGGATTCACAATGATGTTGGAAACTTCAGCAAAAGGTTCACCTTTATCGTCAAGAATGGTAGTCTGACCTTCCTGTTCCTTAATCTGAAAAACTCTTCCATCAAGTTCAAAAGAACTTTCGTTTTTCACAGCAGCTGTTTCGCTCAACCGACGAAATTCGTAGGAATTGATGAGACTTGTATCTCCAGGATTATAGGCATCAAAAATTGAATAACTTGCAATCGCAACGTCAGTCTGAGTGGAGATGATAGTGTTTTTCAGCACCTTGGTCAGAATATAGGTAGTTCCATCAAAAACAAAGGATTTTTCTCCAGCTGTGTTTGCTTTTTCAAAAGCATCTGCGAACCCTAAAGCCAGTGTATTTCCGGGAAGGGGGTTGATGCGCCCTAATACGACTTCGGCAAATTTTTGTAGCCTTACAATTCGGTAAAAATTCTCACCCTCTGCAATATAGGAGTATGAATTTTCTCCTGATTCAAAAGTGTGATTCCCTTTTCCCAAAGCAAACAGGAATCTGGCTTGTTCAGCGCCACTGAATTTTTCACCTTCTTTTACTGAATAACGCAACTCAGTATTGAAAATTGCACCGGCGAAGTCTTTGCTGATTGAAGATTCTTTATAAAACACTTCCGTTTGGGTGTATGGTGAAAGAAAGGGTCCCAGGAATGAAAACAGGAACATAAACACCAAAATGACCAAACCAATCACAGCCAGTTTATTGCGGATAAAGCGCTTGAAAACCAGCATTCCAGGAGAGAGTGTTTTCACCCGACGGGCATCATCCAGAGCCATATTCTGGTTTTGAGATGGTCGGTTTTGAACGGGTTCGTTCGTTATGTTAGTTGATTCTAATTCGCTCATCTCCATCTCCTAGTTGACCCGGATCCGGGGGTCTACAATTGCATAGAGGATGTCTGACAACAATATACTGACCTGGGTTAGCAAGATCAAAAATACCATATAGAACATAGCAAACGGAATGTCACCGCGAATAATTGCCTGGTAAGAAATGTAACCAATACCAGGGATCTGATAGAGGGTTTCCGTGATCATCGCTCCTGTGAACATACCTGGCAAAATGCCGCTCAAAGATGTTACCAGGGGGATAAGCGTGTTTCGAAAAGCGTGCTTATTGATTACGACCTTCTCAGGCAAGCCTTTTGCACGGGCAGTCCGGATATAATCAGAATTAAGTACTTCCAACATGTTGGTACGTGTGTAACGCATCAATGAACCAACAGAAAGCATCATCAGCGTAACTACAGGCAGCACAAGATGATAAGCGATGTCCAAAACTTGCTGGAAGTCAGTCATAGTCGTATGGAAACGACCAGTAAGACCGTAAAGATCAAACCACTGCAATTTGATCGCGAATACATACTTGAGAATCGTTGCAAGGAAAAAAGTTGGCAACGAAATGCCCATCAAGGCGAAGAGTGTGATCGCATAATCCGTGCGGCTATACTGCTTCCTTGCCGCCAGGATACCTAATGGTATTGCAATAAAAAACTGTACCAACGTGGTAATAACATTGAGGATCATAGAGACCCAAATGACCTCGGAAAATTTCTGGGTCACTGGAACAGCATAATGCCATGAATCGCCAAAGTCACCTTTAATCGCATTGCCCAGCCAGCCAAAAAAGCCTGGAATAATGCCTTTGTCCAGACCATATACCTGGTTCAACTCCGCCAACCACTCCTGATAAGATTTTGTGCTGAGCGGGTTAGAAGCACGTTGTCGGGCAACTGATTCGACGTATGAAGTGGGCAAACTGCGAATAACTGTATAAGATAGCATTGCTCCAAAAAAAGTGATAAAGAGACCTAATATCACTCTTCTGATAATAAAATTTCTCATAAATGCTCCCTCTGTCTACTGAGTGGATACAGGACAATTTCGGAATTGATAGACATAATGGGCCCACCCATTTGGGTGGGCCCATCTGTTTCATTGTCCGTTATAGTTCACGGATTTAGTTCATCTCAACCAATTCAAGGTCGTTCATCCAACCCCAGAATGTAGTGATATCGGGAGTCAAGGTACCGATATTGACACGTTCGGTGCTGAAGATGATGACGTTCTTGCGCTGATAGGTCGGAATTTCGACAGCCCAGTCAATGATGCGATCCAAAGCCTGTTTGTAAATGGCCTTGCGGAAAGCCTGGTCGTCGCTCAAGCGAGCTTCCATGATGAAGTCGTCGAGTTCCTCGTCCTGGATGTGATAGTGGTTGGACTCTGAGGAGCCTTCCAGACCAACAATGTTGGAGCTGTGATAGACCTGGTACATATCAGGATCGATCGTGGAGCCCCAGGCTGCAGTCCAGAGTTCTTGTTCGCCGGAATCCAGGGCATCCCAAAGGATGTTGGCATCAGCGGGGTCGTTGATCTTGAGTTCCATACCAAGTTTGGCAAGGGAGTCGCGGGCACCAGTCAGGATTGCGAAAGCAGGATGGTCGCCAGTACCGCCACCAGGAACGATGATTTCGTAAGAAAGCTTCGCGCCTTCGGGGGCAGCAGTCAGCTTGCCATCAGCAACGGTGAAGCCAGCAGCTTCGAAGAAGCCAAGGGCAGCCTGTTCGGCAGCAGCATATTTTTCTTCCTGGGTCATTTCGGCGGTGTAAATGGGGTTGCCTTCGACATCAACGGAGAATGCAATCTGGTAGCCTTCATCAGTCGGCTGGGGTGCAGCCCATGAGGTGTTAGAAATTGGGTAGTTGATGACGGAAGCACCTTCGCCATAGTAGCTGTCAACAGCAACATCGCGGTAAACAGACAGGACGGTGGCAAGACCACGGCGCAGGTTCTTGGAGGCATCGGAAGCGGGATCATCGCCAACTTTGACGGTGGCAGCATTGATACCAACATAACCATAACCAAGGTTGTCGACCAGGCTGGAGGTGATCACAGGACCGGTCATTTCGCCATTACCATTGGCGGTCATTACTTCTTCGAAACGAGTCTTGTTGTAGCTCATTTCGCCAGCGTCAGCAACGCCAGAGGTCAAAGCGGTAACAACTTCAGCAGACTGGGTTTCGCGGAATTGGATTTCGCGAATCTTCGGGCAGCCGCGATAGTAATTTTCGTTGGCTTCGAAATAAACAACACGGTTGTTGTATTCGATGAATTTGTAAGCGCCGGCGCCCATGGGGGTGGCGGTCAGGCTTTCCTGTTTGGAAAGATCACCGAATTCAAAGCCGAATTTGTTGTTTTCGTAGTCATACAGGTCTTTTGAACCGTAATAGTGCAATGGAGTCACATTGAGGCCAAGGATGCTGTAAACAGCAGGTGCTTCATAACCATTGGTGGTAACTTCGACGGTGTAATCATCAATTTTCTTGATACCAGCGATGTTCGGAACACCACCTTCGCCCATGGATTCATCCTGGGGACCAAAGAGACCGATGAAAGCGGTCTTTACATTGGCAGTAATGTCAGTGCCAGCAGCAGATTCATAAGGGAATGCAGCGCGGTAGTCGTTCTCATAGGAGAACATGATCTCGTTGTAGTAATCTTCCACGGTTGGGAAGGTGGTAACGAGGTCATATGTTGCACCAGATGGAACGGTCAGAACGCCATCATCACCAAGGGTTCCGAAACCCCACATAACCATACCAAGTGCGACCTTGAGACCATCGCTCTCAGCAACTTCGGTGGGCTCTTTGCCAAGATATTCTTTGGCATAGGCATCGCGGTAGTTGGTGTCAACATAATCGACGATAGCCTGAGCTTCAACCAAACCAGCGGCTTTCAGTTCGCCCCAGACATAGTCCTGCTGTTCAGCAGTCCATGCATCGGTGTCAGCATGTTCGTGATCCATGCCAGCAGCGTAGATTTCCTCGAACATTGCATCGTACTTGTCATAGACTTCACTGGTGGTCTGGGTCTGATAGTCTTTCAAACCAACGATCGGGTAGGAAGCCAGAGAAGTGGAGCCAACATAGGAGGGATCCAGGAAAGTGTAGTAGGTGAAGATGATGTCATCAGCAGTCACAGGTTCGCCGTCGGAGAATTTCATTCCAACACGCAGGCGAGCGGTGTACTTGGTGGTGTCAGTAGCTTCATCATAATCAACAGCGATATCAGCGGGGCCTTTGTAGAGATAGTCAACGCCGTTGTAGTTGTGGGTTTCACCTTCGATTGCATTGTAGACGATACCGCCAACGCGGTCGGTGGTCATAATCCTGATCTGGGTCATTCTAGCAACGTCAACGTCATAGCCAGTGTCTGCAAAGAATGGGCTGAACTTCTGGGAGAAGTCCTGATATGCAACCACTAATGGGGTATCAATTGTCGGGGCGGTGGGCAGATTCTCACCGAAAGGCTGTTCTTCGAAAACAGGTGCAGCTTCGGTAGGTACCTCAGTCGGTGCCTCAGTGGGCGCCTCAGTTGGGGCTTCTGTTACTACGGGAGGTTCCGTCACCACCGGAGCTTCGGTGGGAGTGCCGCAAGCGGCGAGTGCTACGCCAAACATGACGAGCACAATCAAGATGGAAAGATTACGTGCAAATTTACTCATTATTCTCCTATTTCTCCTTCTAAGATTTGGCTCATTATAAATTAATAAGAAATTAGTGTCAACAGAAGCCTGGATCGCTAAGTTCTTACTAAATTATTGACTAAGGGATAGTGTTTCATCCTTTTCGATTTCTATACTGGCCGCTTTTCTGTAGATGAACCACATACTCAGCAGAGCCGTGAATAATACCAAGACAGAATAAATTGATTGTTGTCGAGCCTGATCAGTAGCGAAGAAAACCAGGTATACCAACAATCCCACAATTCCGACTGCCATAAAGACCATGTACAGGCGGCTCATATTGATCACTCTTTTATAAGACAAACCGATTTCTTCATTACGGTATGGTCTTTTTTGTCCTGGTATCCTCAAAATTCCTTCTCCCAGGAACAATAAGGGGAAAAATGCCCCCGTATAAGGCAGGGCTGTGTACAACTGGTTTAGACCGGGGTTACTGATCAAACCAGCTACAATATGCAAACCCAAGGCAGCTACAAACAAGAAGATAACCTGCCACTTGAATTTTTTGATTTGAGATTCTTCGAGATTCAGGCAATAATAATCGCCATGGTAGACTGCGGTCTTTTTTATCCGACCCCTGCTATCTTCAGTTTCAATCAGATCATAGTCTTGTATATATTTTTTAGAAGCCATAGCATTTAGTCACTTAATTGTATCAGACCTTTATCAAATCCTCGGACCACTTTTTTTAAACTTGTCAAGTCTTTTTTACATTATTACTGTGCCGGTGTAAATTTCCACAGATCACTGAATAATGCATCTTCAGGCGTGTTGACCCGCTTCGAGGCTGTCCATAATCGGTAATGCGGCATCAGGGGAATCGCCGGCAGGTACTCAGTCATCAATGCGGCATCATCCAGTGTGCCATAAGCAGACATCCTTGTCGAAGTCTGCCAGCAGTCTTCATCAAATGTTCCATTGCTAAACCCAGCAATATTGGTTCCCACCCAACTGTTCATAGAAGAAGGAATCTGATCGCTGGTGTACAACTGGCAAAAATTCATATTTTCAGGTTGCCAGGAAATTAAGGCCAAATCAAAATTGCGTCCAAACAAGGGACCATCTGGTCCAGGGCGGTAAAGCTCATTTAGTGGCAATGAAATATTTACTACCTGTACATCGCATTTTCCCAGTCGGTCTATTATCGCCTCAGCGATTCGTTTATCCAACTGGCTTTCTCCTGTCATCAGGTATAAACTAAGCGGGGTTCCATCGAGCACATTCGGTACTCCTTGAGCTATGCGCAAATTCCCCTCGGATCCACTTATGCGCACCCATCCAATCTCTTCAAGCAAAACTTTTGGATCAATGGTTTCTGAAGTCTGGTTTTCAACCGCTGGGATCAAAGCTTCTGGTAAATGCTCTGCTAAATAATCGTTTACCAGGCTATCAGCGTCGATGCAGGCTGCCAGTGTTTTCCTGGTATCAAGGTTGCTGAAAATATCCTGCCGCCCACTCATCCAGGCATTGTATGTACCGTCGTCATAAAGTGCAGGCGCGATCCCAAACACAAGTTGTTGAACTGGCTCCCAGTCTTCAACAATCAACCCGTTTTGGGCGATCAACGAATCCAATTGGCTTTTTTCCATCCCCTCCAGTTGATAGGTTTTATCCAGCAGATCACATTGTCCATTTTCAAGCTTCTGCAGGGCAATGTCCAGGTTCGGTTCGATATGGAAAATCACTTGATCATAAGCGGGTATTCCCTGCCCAGCCAGCATGAAGTTGGGGTTCTTTTTTAAAAGAATTTGGCTGCCGGCATCCCAGCTCACCAGCCGATATGCCCCCCAACCCAGCGGAGTGCGGTTAGTCAGGTCAGAAGTGAGCAGCTCAGTCTCGGATAATTCACTCAATTGATGAGAAGGTAATGGCTGCCATAAGATATCTTCAAGATTGCGCGGCACAAAACCCGGGATACCAGTCCAGATAAGTGTCTGTTCATCAGCGGCGACCAGGCTGTCAGTGCGTTCAAGTGCCCACTGGTAGTGTCCTGATCCGCTGTGTTCTGCCAGGTGGTAGGAAAAAATAAAATCTTCTGCCACCAACGCCTCACCATCAGACCATTTCAGGTCGGGTTGGAGTTTGAATGTGACTGTGAATTGGTTCATCAGATATTCTTCATCAAAGTTCCAGGTGATCGGGCTATCTGCGGAATCATTGGCAGCAGGTTCGATTTGTGTGCCTTCAGCCAGGTAGACAACCTTTCCGGTTGCATCGACAACCGGCTGCCCGACCTTCACCGGTAGCGCATGGATCAAAACTCCCCCATTTTCCTCGGATGGAATGCTCTCAAAAAAAAGGCTCTGATTTGTTTCTGTATCAATTTCGAGCAAGTTGATATATAAAGCTGAGAAAACGCTTTGCTTGGCTCTGCTTTCATTCCCATCATAACGATACAGACCAGCAGGTTCTTCCGCCATACAAACATGCAACACTGATGGCGGTGTTTCAGTAGAGATTTGGGTAGGTGCCGAAATTGCGGTCTGGTCTGTCGTTACCTGTGAGGGTATCGGGCTGAGCTGGGGTTGATCGTTACCGCAAGCTGCCAATAGCAAGCTTAACGTCAACACAACCAGCGGCAGTTTGATTCGTTTCATTCTTCTTCGTCCTCCATGGTATTACCGCCGAAACGCAGCCTCAGGTATGAATCGTACCTGCCAGGATGGATTTCACCTCGTTCGACTGCCTTGCGTACCGCGCAGCCAGGTTCATGGGAATGACTACAGTCATTAAACTGGCATTCCGGAACTAGTGGGGCGATTTCTTTAAAATAGGCATCCAGTTCTTCACCTTCGATATCCCACAGAGCCAACGTGCGCAGACCGGGTACATCAGCAATATACCCGCCCTCTGGCAGAGCGAATAGCTGCCTGACCTGGGTGGTATGTCGTCCCTTTCCTGATTCCAGACCCACATTACCAGTTTCCAATTGCACGCCGGGTAAGGTGCGATTGATCAAGCTTGATTTCCCTACCCCCGATGGACCTGCCAGGGTAGTGATCTTCCCTGCGAGGTGCGAGCGCATTTCTGCTACGCCTTCGCCAGTCTCAGCAGAAACATACAACACTTCGTAACCAATATCTTCATAGAGCGAAAATTTTTCGCGAGTTTTATCCATATCGCAGATGTCGATTTTATTAACGACAATGATTGCTGGAATGTGCGCCCGTTCAGTCACAACCAAAAAACGGTCAAGCATCCTCCGGCTGGGTTCTGGGTTAGCACAGGCAAAAACCAGCATTGCCAGGTCGGCATTAGCGATAATTATTTGTTGATACTCGTAATTCACACCGCTAAGCTGACGCGAGAAAACACTTTTTCTTGGTAAAACTTCTTCAATGCTGCCCGTCATGTCGGATTGAGGTTCAACCAATACCTGGTCGCCAACCGCTACCAGGTCTCCTTCAGCACGTCCTTTTCGCAGGCGTCCTCTCAGACGGCAGCGATAAACACCTGCCTCTGTTTGGACATCCTGGTAGCCCGCCTGGGTGCGGATCACCAATCCCTGGATCAAATCAGGCATGCCCCTCACTATCTGTATACATCATTCTTCATCAGGTTCGGCAGGAATATACGGAGCAGATTCCCAGGGCATAATGCCGCCGGCATTCTCCATATTGGTAAAGTATAACGAAACAATGCGTCTAAAGAGCGGAGCCGCCATTTCAGAACCTTCGCCAGAATTTTCGAGGATGATCGCTACAGCAATATCCGGTCGGTCAGGGTTTTCTTCAAAGGTATAGCCGGCAAACCAGGCATGCGGCGTTCCGGTTGAGTTCTCAGCAGTCCCGGTCTTCCCAGCAACGTTCCAGGGGAAATTCTGGAACTGGAAGTTGGCTGTGCCGCTTGCGTTACGGATGACCATAGTCATCGCTTCGCGGATGGACTCCAGGTTTTCGGGGGTGACTGGTAACTTGCCGATTTCTTTCGGCTCAAACTGGTAAACAGGCTCCTGCCCGGTCATACCAATTCGCTCAACCACAGTCGGTTGGTGCAGCGTACCGCCATTTCCAACCGCAGCCACAAAATTGGCAATCTGCAGCGGGCTATTCTGGAGGGTGCTTTGCCCGATCGCCATCTGAACGTATTCGTTGATGTCGGTTGGGGTCATGTTGATGTTGCCCTCGAAATCGGGGATCTCAATACCGGTCGGTTTGCCCAGTCCAAAACCGGCTGCCACATCGGGGATGGCAGTGCGATAGCCATCATTCCAGAGAGTGTAGGCTATGTGCCAGAACCAGGGGTTACAGGAACGCATCAAGCCCTGCTGAAGCGTTAACAAACCTGAAGCTCCAAAGCCCTTATCGTAAGTCCAGTCTTTCCCGACCCAGCCATCCAGTTCATACCAGAGACTGTCACAATAATAGGGATAATCCTTGGTAAAAACGCCTGTTTCCAGGGCAGCTGCCATGGTGACGATCTTAAAAATTGAACCAGGTGGGTAAACGCCCTGGGCTGCCCGGTTATACATCGGGTTAGCCGGGTTTTGGGTGACTTCAGCAATGGAATAGGAGGTGTAATAAGGTCCCACGAACACATTGGGGTCGTAACCCGGGTTGGATACCATTGCAATCACTCTGCTGGTATCCCGTTCCATGACCACAATTGCGCCAATGTTATCGCCCATACTCTGTTGCAGCCAGTATTGCAGCTGGCTATCAATGGTTGTGTAAATTGATTGAGCTGGTTTGGCATCCACCTGCGTAATTTTAGTGAGAACCTGACCCTGCAGATCCTTGACATACAGGTCTGCACCATGTGTCCCCGCCAGGTACTCTTCACCCCAGGCTTCCAGACCGGAATATCCAATCTTTTCGTCGCCGGTGTAACCCAGGCGCTGATAGTATTCCAGGTTTTCTGCGGGTACGTTCAGGACATAACCGGTCACATGCGGGGCGATGCCGCCGTCATGGTAAAAACGTGCTTTGGAACTCTCCAATCCAATAGCTGTGAATGAAGTCAGCTGGTCATAATATTCTTCAGCTGCTGCTGCAGTGATGTCACCAATAATGGCATATTGATAACCAGCCACGTTAGCGTATTCCCCGCGGATGCTTTCTTCAGTGCGCATGAAGATCTCTGCCAGAAGTGATACCATATCATCTTCGGTGCCCTCTTCGATATTGCCAGGCGTGACAGTGACCGTCACCACATCTTCAAAAGAAACCAATGGGTAATTGTCTGAAGAATCAGAAGCATAGATGTTGCCCCTGGCAGGCGACTCGATCACCAGTTCAAGGTAATTTCCGCCAGCCAGTTCCGGAAGCATCATCCCGGCTTCCCACTGAACATGCCAGGCACCTTCCTCCAGGATCATATTCATGATCGTCTGCCGGCTTATGGTATCAAATAATGCAGTCTCGTAATCGACCTGGTAATTCACCTGCGCAGTAGTGATATTAAGCATGCTGGACAAGATTTGAAAATCGATGCCTTGCATGGTCAGTTTTTTCGCTGTATCGCGGTGGCTTTCTTCAAAGGCTTCCGGAGTGACAGCATCTTTGGTCAGACGGCTTAATAGAGCGTACATCGCCTGGTAGTCTTCAACCTTCCAAAGTTCCAGGTAAGCCCTGGCTGCCTCTTCAACATCCGGAGCAGTAGTAACATCCACATACGGGGTAGGCAGAGGTAAGGCGGCTGTCGGTTCACTGGTTGGGGTTGGAGCAGTCTGCTTGCAGGCACTCAACAACGAAACCAGGATGATCAGTACTGCCAGAAATTTAGATATCGATTTCATTTTTTTACTCATTTAATATGGAAGGATAAACTTCGCAATTGATGTCATTATACCGCCTACACACATCCGCGATATTTACGTCCACTTTCAGCCCGGCTTCTTTTAATAGGCGGTAAGCCTGGCAGAGAGGTAAACCCATCACGTTGGTGTAACAACCCTCAATTTTCTCAACCGGATGAAACTGGACATCCTGGATGGCGTATCCGCCGGCTTTGTCCAGAAAGGTATTATGAGCTAAGTAAGCCTCTATTTCTTCATCGGTGTAGTTTCGCATCGTCACCCTCGTCAGACTGACATCGCGCAAAATGGCGCCGTCTTCACCGATATGAAGGGAAAGCGCGGTATGAACATTGTGGGTTCTTGCGCGCATCAGTTTCAAAATATTTGCAGCATCCTGGGCATCTGCTGGTTTCCCTAAAACCATGCCATCCAGGTCAACTGTGGTATCCGCAGAGAGAACGATCTGATCTTTTGCTGCCATTTGGCTGTGACCTTTCTCATAAGCCATGCGGATCACATATTGCCTGGGAGTTTCCTGGTTGCATTTTTGCTCGTTGATATCTGCTGGCTGTGTGGTGAAGGGAATGTCAAACAAGCCCAACAGTTCGTTCCGGCGAGGTGAGCCGGAGGCGAGAATCAGTTTTCTTTCATTCATATTAAGTGGGGATTTTATCACGGGAGAGAACAGTTGGTTTGAGGGTGATTGTGCTGATGTCCTTCCCGGGTAAAGGATCTCACTATAGGTTTCCTCATTTCTATTCGTGAATTGGAGTAGGTCGGAGTGAGGTGGAATGGAGGTATCAGGCTGAAACGCTTTTCTATTCCGCCTCATTCCGCCGTATATTTCTGCATTCTTTATTATTCGGTTCTTTTTATCTGATAGTTGTCGAAATCCCTTGCCACCCAAGTCTCCGGGAAAACAGACCGGGCTTCTTCAAGGATATCCTCATCGCGGTAGCGGCGTGAAACGTGGGTTAATATCAATTGACCTACCCCGGCTTCTTTGGCCAGGGTCGCGGCTTGAGTAGCGGTGGAATGGCCGAACGACTCAGCCATTTCCTGTTCTTCAATTAGATAGGTGGATTCCATCACCAAAGCATCCACGCCACGAAGGTGCTCAACCAATTTTTCTGGTCTGCCTACATCCCCTACAACTGCCAGGCTCGTACCCGGTACTTCCGGTCCCAACACCTGTTCAGGATCAATTATTCGACCATCTGCCAGTGTGATCGTTTTTCCATCCACCAGGTCCTTGCGCCAAGGACCAGGGGGAATATCCAGAGCCTCCGCCGCTTCATTATTAAAGGGGCGTCTGCCAAATTCGTCAAAACGGAAACCAAGGCTTCCCGATCCACGGTGGTCCACCGCAAAAGCTGTGATCTGAAACTTCTCGGAAGAAAATATCAAACCCGGTTTGATATCAAACAGGTTGATCGGGATTGGCGCAGGCTGCCTGCGCAATACAACTCCGTTGACCAGGTCGTCCACACGTTCCATGGTGTGCCGGCTGCCATAAATATTGACTTCGTCGATCGCTTCCCAACGCATGAAAGTCGAGAGAAGACCAGCCAAGCCTAAAACATGGTCAAGATGACCGTGTGTAAGCAATATATGATTGAGACGTTTGAAGCCGATCCCGCTTTTAAGGATCTGTCGTTGAGTGCCCTCACCGCAATCGACCATAAAACGATACTCATCGTGTTGAACAACGAGCGAAGAAAGCCCACGTTTAATAGAAGGGGCAGAAGCAGATGTGCCTAAAAAAATAATTTCAAACAATGTTACGAGTGCCTTTGATTACCCTTGATTGCGACTTATTTTTCCGATCTGCTTGAGCGCTGTTACAGCAGTCAGCCCTACCTGCAGGCCTTGTGATGCCGTTATAGGGAGTTTGCCTGAGTTTTCTTCGGAGACTTCAATAAAATTAAGAGCAGCCCGGTACCCAAGAAACGCTCCCAGTGCAATTCCGACGATCAAGGTAATCGTTTTAACATTTTGATTCATGAGTTAATTCCTTTTATCAAAAAGCCTTGTTTCCAAACTTCTAACAACTTGTTTTACCTTCTCACTGTTTTGGTTCAGGCTCAGGATGGGTTGAACACTGACATCTGCTCCTTTTCGGATGTTCCAGCGAGCCTTTTCCATAAGCTGCAGCACTTTCAAACTTGCAGTTGGAATCACCGCCCTAAGTTTTACCATACCGTAAATCATTGCAGCCAAAATTGCCAGAAAGATAAGTGCAGTAAATAAAACCGGCAGAATAATCAGGACCGTAGCCGCACCGCTTATTTCGCTGATGCCAGGGCTGAAACGACCATTCCGGGCGATAAGGATGATCAGGCCTGCCAACAGAAGTACGGACACCAAAACTACTGGAAAGATAATTTGCCAGGTGCGCTGTTTTTTGTGAAAGCTGACCGCCGGAGTTTCAAAGTAACTGTAGGTTTCTCTCTGTTCCATGGGTTTATTTTAGCATGAGAACGAGGAATTCCCGGTATATGTAGAGGACTTGGCAGGTGATTCGATTCTTTCAGAAAGATTTCATCTTCTCATAGTCGCTCAAGCTTGCCTGAATGCAGTGGATTGAAGTATACAGCGCCCTACAAAGCAAATTTATTGGTTTTACTTTCAACTTAAACGGTTTATTGACAAAAACATTCAAATTTCCAATGAAATTGGTTTCATGATTCTGTATAATTACTGTATAATTTATTTAAGAATAAAACACCTGCACATGGTTCAGAAGACCGTGGACTTGAATTTGCTTGACAATTGGTTAGTATGTGGATCGGATGGGCAGCACCCACCGACTCTTGGAAGTTTAAAGCTCTTTTCGCATAAGAGCATGAAACATAGGCGAGACGGCAGTTGACTGTTAACTTTTTTTGATAGAACTGAACTCTTAATTGTGGTCGGAACCTGAACCGATTCCAAAAAACACACCTACCCTTTTTAAGCAAGGATTTTAAAGCCATGGTCATGGACCCTGGCTTTTTTGATAAAAATGGCAAAGTTGGTAACGGACATCCAGGCGCAGCAGCGCAATCGAAACCGGGTAAATATTTACCTGGACGGTAACTATGCTTTTTCTCTCGACAAGATGGCAGCTGCCTGGTTAACAGTCGGTCGCAAACTGAGTGAGGAAGACATCATTCGTCTCCAGCAGAAGGATGAATTCGAGACCGCACTGGGCCGGGCAATGCACTTCCTGGGTTTTCGCGCACGCTCTGAACAGGAAATGAAAACCTTTCTGAACAAGAAAGGTTTTGAACCTGGTCTGATCGAAAAGGTTATCACCCGTCTTAAGGAAGACAGGTTGGTGAACGATCTTGATTTCGCGCAAAACTGGCTGGAAAACCGCCAGCAGTTTCGCCCACGGAGCAAGCGCTTAATGAAACTCGAACTGCGTCAAAAAGGCGTTGCCGAGAGCGAGATCGAGCAAGCTGTCCAATCTTCAGAATTGAACGATTTCGACCTGGCACTGGATGCCGGGAGGAAATTAAGCCGTCGTTATCAAAACCTGGAAAAGCCTGAACACGACCGAAAACTCGGAGCTGCTCTTCAGCGCCGGGGCTTCTCTTTTGAAGTCATCCGGGAGTGTCTTCCAGTGCTATGGAAAGAAAAGTCAGAAGCAATAGGTGGCAAATAGAAAATGGAGCAACTGACACTATGAAAATCTTATTACAACAAAATCCACCGCCTGACC
Organism: Anaerolineaceae bacterium UBA5224; assembly: GCA_002409365.1. Lineage (GTDB taxonomy): Bacteria > Chloroflexota > Anaerolineae > Anaerolineales > Anaerolineaceae > Mesolinea. The sequence continues at coordinate 26,032 of DHUW01000078.1, forward strand.
CCATGCTGTTCATATGGATTGGTCTGGCTTTGCTGGTCGGCGCCCTGATCGGTTTTCTGATCTTTTCGGCGATCCGCAAAAACAAAGAGGAAAAACTAAAACAAACCAGTAATGACATCCTCACCCTGGCGCGTGAGAAAGCTCAGCAAACTGAGCTTGAAGCCAAGGACCAGGCTCTCAAAATTATTCGTGACGCTGAAGGCGACATCAAGAACCGCCGCAGCGAGCTTTCCAAGGAAGATGATCGTCTTGGCAAACGCCGCGAAGAGCTTGATCAGCGCTTTGACCAAATGCAGCTTCGTGAAGCCAACTTGAATAAACGCCAGAGCCGCATTGACAAGCGCGCCAACGAAATCGACGCTCTCTATGAAGAACGCTCCGCTGAGCTTCAACGCGTCAGCCAAATGACCGTCGACGAAGCCCGTGCAATTCTTCTGGAAGAAGTTGAAAAGGAATCTCATGCTGATATGGCGCGCATTATCCGCCAAATCGAAGCTGAAGCCCGCGAGACTGGTATGGAAAAAGCCCGGGAGATGATCGCCGATGCAATCCAACGGGTCGCTTCAGATAAGGTCGCCGAAGTAACCACTTCTGTGGTCACCTTGCCGAACGAAGAGATGAAAGGCCGCATCGTTGGTCGAAATGGTCGTAACATCCGTGCTTTTGAACAGGCGACCGGGGTTGACGTGATCGTAGACGATACCCCCGAAGCAGTTACAGTTTCGAGTTTCGATTCTGTTCGACGCGAAATTGCACGGCGCACACTGACACGGCTGGTCAATGACGGCCGCATCCATCCTGCCTACATTGAGAAAATTCTCGAAGAAGAGCAAAAAGAAATGGATGAGGATATCAATAAAGCCGGCAAAGACGCTGTCTATGAAGCCGGCGTGCATGGTCTCCATCCTGAGATCGTGAAAAAACTGGGTCGGCTGAAGTATCGCACCTCTTACGGTCAAAATCAACTGGCGCATGCGGTGGAAACATCGAAAATTGCCAGTATTTTGGCTGCTGAACTCGGCGCTGATGTTGAAGTCACCCGCACCGCTGCTCTGCTTCACGACCTTGGCAAAGCCATGGACCATAACTCCGAGGGTACTCATGCCCTTTTGGGTGCGGAATTTGCCCGGCGCCACGGTGTGAACGCCAAGATAGTCAACGCCATTGCTTCCCATCATCACGAGACCGACCAGGAGTCAATTGAGGCAATCCTTGTGGAAGCTTCAGACGCCATCTCGGGCGCCCGTCCTGGTGCCCGCCGTGAGGACCTGGAGCAATACATCAAGCGTCTTAAGGCACTGGAAACGGTTGCCAACAACCACCCGGGCGTGGAGCAGAGTTATGCCATCCAGGCTGGTCGCGAGGTGCGCATTATTGTCAAACCGGAAGAGATCGATGATTACCAGGCACACGTCCTGGCAAAAGACATCGCCAACGAAATTGAACAGACTATGCAGTATCCTGGTCAGATCCAGGTAACGGTCATCCGCGAAACCCGCTCAGTGAGTTACGCGAAGTAAAACAAGAGATAAAAAAAAAGCCCTCATCCTGAGGGCTTTTTTTTATTTAAGAGACGTCCGTCTGAAATTATACAGGTCACCGCTAAATATATAAATCGCGATTGTTGTAATTTGAATAGCCAATAAAAAGAAACACCATCACCACGACTGCGCTTAAAACATATGAGAGTGGTTCCAGGTGACCGTTTCTGAAAAACTGACTGGCGTTGAACCATCCAAAAGGCGTCAGCCATTTCAGCCACTCCAGTTTTTCATTCATCCCGGCAATAATGCTCAAAAAATACAGACCCAGAATCACGCCAATTGCCAATGACCCAACTTTTCGTGGGCTCTTCGAAATGCATCCGAGCATCAAACCAAAGCCCTGGAAGACCATCTCCACGAGGAACATCGCCAGCATTTCCAACCGCAAAAAGTCATAAAAGGCTTTGTCAGGTTGGTAAGTCTGTACCGCAAAAATCGAGATCAACCAGGTAAACAAAACAAACAATGTACAGTTCGTTAAGGCTGCCAGCAATTTTGAGGTTACGATCTTTTGTCTTGAGATCGGCAGCACCAGGGTGAACTCAACCGTCCGGTCACGTTCTTCTTTACTGATCACTTCGACTCCCCACAAGGCGGCTGCCATTGCGCCAATGATGACGAAATAAGTGAACATTGCCCCAAAGAATCCTTCAACAGTGGTCAGGTTAAATGCCCGCATTCCCAATGCCTCCAGCAATTGGGGCGGCATAGTGTCCAAAATTGCCAGGCTTTCCGGATTGCCCTCAAAAGCGGCAAACTTGCCAATCGCCACGATGATCAGAAATGCAATCACTACTGTCCAGATCAACAGGGATTTGATATTGGTTTTCAACTCACGCAAATACATTCTCATCCCGCACTCCTAATTTGGCGAGGCGATATCGCGCCGCTGGTAAAGCCAGAAACTGAGCCCAATCGCAAGCACAACAACTGCGATGTCAATCAAAACCAGGTTCCAGTTCAAACCATTCAGGTTGATCTTCCCCGGGTCAAAATGTTTAAATGGACTGAGATATTCGAGTTTGATATCCTCAAAAACACCTGAGAATACGCTCAGTACGTAAGTTCCAAAAGCCAGTCCCAGGCTCCAGGGGGTCACAGTGCGCACTTTGCGCAACAGAAGCGAAACAAGCAGCCCCACGCTGAAGTAGACCAACTGAAAGACCAACACGCTGCCCAGCATGGTGATAATCGCTCCGCGGTCGTATGCAGTGTCTCCTTTAAAAAGATCAATGGCAGCCAGGCTGCTTATCCAGAAGATAATATCGGTCAAGAGTAAACCGCTCAGTGCAGCCAGAATTTTGCTCGAGAGCAATGTGGAACGTTTTAACGGCTTTGTCAGCAGAAAATCTGCTGTTAATTCAGTTTCCTCTATGCTTACCAGCCCCAAACCATAATTGGCAGCCTGGATAGCCAGCAACAACTGGCAGAAAATGAAACAAAATCCAAAGTAACCTTCCAGGGTTGCCAGATCCAACTGGGTTAGTCCAAACGCCATTTTTAGTTCGGGTGGAAAATTATTCAAAATTTGGTTCATCGCTGCCATGTCTGCAGAAAAGCTGGGATACAGCGACATGAAGATCAATAGCAAGGAGAGTAGTGATCCAGACCAAATCAGCATGGATGGCAGAAATCGGCGGGTTTCATAGCGATAGATGGCTTTGTTCATCGCTCACCTACTCGTAATAATGCATGAAGATTTCTTCCAGGGTTGGCTCTTCGATACTCAAATCTTCGAGTTTTACACTGGCAAGACGATCCAAGACCAGGTTAATGTCACCCGAATAGAAAAATTGGGTCCAATCGCCTTCCTGTTGCAGGTTGGAAAGACCGGGTAAAGTTGGGTCCACCTGGGCTCCCTCACTGATGAAGCGTATCTTTTTGTAATTGTTCTTCTGCAGGGTGTGAATATCGGAGACTTCCACCATTGTGCCTTCACGGATAATCCCCACCCGGTCGCACAGGCGCTGCACTTCACCTAAAAAGTGAGAGGAGAAGAACACTGTTACCCCTTTTTTATTTTCTTCACGGATCAGGTCGAAGAACTTTCGCTGCATGAGCGGGTCCAGGCCGCTGGTTGGTTCATCCAAAAACAGGAGAGGCGGATTATGCAGCAGACCCTGCACGATACCTACTTTTTTCTTGTTTCCGTATGATAAATCCCGGATCTTGCGGTTCATTTCCAGTTCCATTATGTCCGCAAGGTAAGCGATGCGTCCCCGGTGGTCACCAGGATAAAAGCTGGCAGAATAATTCAGCAAGTCTCGCACATTCATATCGTCATAATAAAAAACTTCAGAAGGAAGATAACCAATTTTTTGGCGGATTTCGGGACCAAACAGGGTGACATCTTTACCAAAGATCATAGCTTGCCCACTGGTTGGAAAGATCAGGGATAGCAGCAATCGGATCGTAGTCGACTTTCCGGCTCCATTCGGACCGATGAACCCAAATATTTCACCTTCATTGACATTGAAGGACAGACCTTCAATCCCACGTGATTTGCCATAATATTTTGTTATATCTTGTACATCGATAATGTTCATTCAAGACTCCCGGGTTCTGTTTGAGCAAGGATTTAAACCTTGCTAATTATACAGCATGGCTTTTTCAATCAGGAAGAGACAGCCTTCCCTCCCAATATTTATACACACTTTTGTTTCCGACACATTAGAGCCTATAATTCACTCCATGATTTACAGAGTACCAGTAATTATTTGCTTGTGTCTTAGGCGGGGCAGCTAACCGCCTGCGCTGTCATATTTGAGCCAAGTCAGCAGCAGCGGCGCTCCCCCGCGACCGGAGTGAAGCAGGCTGCTATTTTTATTTAAAGGCTCAATTCAAAAAATTGGAGAACGAGATGACAATTTATCAAAATATGACAGAACTGGTTGGCCATACGCCATTGGTTCGTATTAATAGAATGAATCCAAATAAAGAAGTTGAAATCGCTGCCAAGCTGGAATTTTTCAACCCCACTCACAGCGTGAAAGATCGCATCGCGGTCGGCATGGTGAATGATGCCGAGGCGAAGGGCTTGCTAAACCCGGAAAGCATCCTGGTGGAAGCCACCAGCGGAAATACTGGGATTGGACTGGCGAACGTTGCTGCCTCCCGCGGTTATAAATCGTTGATCCTGATGCCCGAATCAGCAAGTACCGAGCGCAAATTGCTCATGCTTGCCCTGGGCGCCAAATTAGTTCTGACCCCTGCCTCCGAAGGCATGGCAGCTGCAGTCATAAAAGCGATGCAATTGCAGCAACAAGACAGCCGTTATTGGTTGGCAGACCAGTTCAACAACCCGGCGAATACCGAGACCCACCGTCTAACCACTGGTCCGGAAATCTGGAAAGAGACCAATGGCAAAGTCGATATCCTGGTGGCAGGCGTAGGCACAGGCGGAACCATAACCGGCGCCGGCGAATTTCTACGGACGCTCAATCCAGCACTCGAGGTTGTGGCAGTCGAACCGAGTGCCTCGCCTGTGCTGTCTGGCGGTAAGGCTGGTCCGCATCTGTTGCAAGGGATTGGTGCTGGCTTTGTTCCTTCAATATTAAATCGGGAACTGCTCAATGAAATTATCCAGGTGACCGCGGAAGATGCATTTAATACTGCGCACCAGATTGCCACCATCGAGGGGATCCCTGGAGGGATATCCTCAGGGGCAGCGGTCTGGGCTGCCCTGCAAGTGGCGAGCCGACCTCAAAATAATGGTAAGCGGATCGTTGTGATTGTGCCCAGTTTTGCCGAGCGCTATCTTTCCACACCGCTTTTTGCTGAGATAAGGGGGAAAATGAATGGCTGAAAAAACTACTTCCTCCTGCACACCCGGCTGCGGCAGCGAACCGGTAGGAAATCCAGGCTTCTTCGGTACCATAGCCGAGGATGTACGCTGCGCAGTCCAACGCGACCCTGCTGCGACCAGCAAATTCAGCGTGTTCACCACCTATTCCGGACTGCATGCCGTCTGGGCACATCATTTCGAACATTGGCTCTGGAAAAGAGGTCTGAAAGGTTTGGCGCGCTTTTTTGCTCAGATCACTCGTTTCTTCACCAGTATCGAGATTCATCCCGGTGCGGTCCTTGGTCGCCGGGTATTCATCGACCATGGCATGGGGGTGGTCATTGGCGAGACAGCGATCGTGGGCGATGATGTGACCATTTATCATGGTGTCACCTTGGGTGGAACCAGCCTTGAAAAAGTCAAACGTCATCCTACCCTTGAATCTTGCGTAGTTGTTGGAGCGGGTGCCAAGATATTGGGAGACATCGTTATCGGCGAGCACAGCCGCATCGGTGCAAATACAGTGGTGGTCAAAGATGTTCCCCCGCAATCAGTCGTCGTCGGTGTGCCCGGTCAGGTCGTTCGCCGGAAACAAGAGAGAGTTGGACATGCCGCAGATCTGGATCATACCAGTCTGCCTGATGCTGTCGGGAGCAATCTGAAGGACATTATGGCTAGGTTGGAGGCTATTGAAGAAAAGTTGGAAATGCACTCCCACCACATTTCAATGTTGACCCTGGATGAAGATGATTTCTGGGAGTTTGATGAATAATCGGATATTTCAAATT
>DHUW01000078.1:32515-48909 GCA_002409365.1 Anaerolineaceae bacterium UBA5224
GCAATTTCTCTGATGATTCCATGCAAGGATCAGGCAGAACTGGATAAATTCTGGGCAGCCTTGGCTGATGGCGGAGAAGAGCAGTCAATGGGTTGGTTGAAAGACCGCTGGGGTCTTTCATGGCAGGTTATTCCAGATAAATTGGATCAGTGGTTGTTAAAAGCAACCCCGGAGCAATCTACGCGATTGTGGGCTGCCTTGGAAAAGCAGCCGAAACCGAATTTTGCAGATTTGGAAGCGGCAATGGAAGCGTAAATTCGCACTGGTTAATTCTCGTCATTGTAATCCTGAGAAACTTTGTCTTCCTGAGCGGAAGTGAAGGATCTTTGCGTTCAAACTGTTAAGTTCCTTTGCTAAGCTCAGGATGACAAGCAGAATGTACATGCACTTTCGTATTCGTAAATTATGCTCTTACAAAGGGATTAAAGCGTTTTTCGTGACCGACGGTGGTGGCATCCATGTGACCGGGAAGCAGGATGGTATCCTCTGGCAGGGTGTAAATCTGCTCGCGGATGTTTTTCAATAACTGTTCATGATCACTGCCCGCCAAATCCGTTCGACCGATGCTATCTTTAAAAATCGCATCCCCCACGATCGCTATTTTCAACTGCGTGCAATAAAAAATGACCGACCCGGGGTTGTGCCCCGAAACATCCCTGACTTCGACGACTTTTTCGTCGCTCTCTGGGTTTATACCTAGCCACATGCCATGTTTCAGCGGTATATCCACCCGCGGAACTTCATCCATTCGGATGCCATACATTCCAGTTGGAGGGTTTGCCTTTGCCCATCCAAAACTTTCCAGGCTCATCACGATCGGCACTGGCGGGTCAAAAGCTTCGCTGATTGCCTTCACCCCGGCAATATGGTCAAAATGCCCGTGGGTGATCCAGATCTGGCGCAGCATCCAGCCTTTCTCTTCGATATAATTCAATTGGGTTTGAGGTAGAAAGCTGGGATCAACGATCACACATTCTTTGCTTTCCTGATCTACCAGGAAGTAAACGTTGTTGCTCATCGGCCCAACAACAAGCGTTTCGTAGGCTAAATTCACGCAAGTCCGCCAAAGAAATCCATTAATTCCAGGTAACGTTCAATGGTCTCAACTTCTCTGGGTAAGCTCGTCAGGCAGTTGAAACCATCCCGGGTGACAACCACATTATCTTCAATCCGAATTCCGCCTATCTCAGGGATGTAAATTCCTGGTTCAATCGTGAAAACCATCCCCTCTTTCAAAATCAACGGGTTTCCACTGAAGATATAAGGTGCTTCGTGCGCCTCCATCCCCAAGCCATGCCCGGTGCGATGGGTGAAATAGATGCCAAAACCACTCTCTTCAATTTCATCCCGGGCAGCTGCATCTATTTCCCCTGCTGCCATTCCAGGGCGAACCGCAGCCACGCCATAGTAGTTGGCTCGCTGCACAGCTTCGGCAGCTTCAACCAGGCGTTCATCCACGTAATCTACAAAGAAGCTGCGAGTGATGTCCGAAAAGTAGCCTTCAAACCCAGCCCCCCAATCAAACAGGAGCACATCACCTGCCTGCAGACGGCGTTCTGAAGGTGAAGCATGCGGATTGGCGCTGTTGGGTCCGGAAGAAACGATGGGGGCAAAAGGCAGATCGGTGTCAGATCCATGCCGGTAGAGTTGGATCACCAGTTCTGATGCAATTTCTTTTTCAGTTTGGCCAACCCTGACAGTGCGCAGGGTTTCCAACAGGGCAGCCTCGGCAATCTCAGCGGCTTTGCGCATCTTTGCCAGCTCTTGCTCGTCTTTGATCATACGCATTTCTGCAAATGCTGCGCTTGCGTCCACAAAATGAGCGTCTGGCAAGGCATTTTGTAGCAAATTCATTTCCAATAAACGCAGACTGGTCGGCTCGACACCTATGCGCAGATCCTTCCCCTGTGAAGTACCCAATGCCTCTGTAAAAACACCCTGCCAGGTGGAAGGATCATCTCCAAACGGATGGACTTCGAGTTCATCTTCCATCCCTTTAAGCTTGGCTAATTCAAGCTCAGGCATAATGATCAGCGGTTTGCCTTCTTTGCCAAGATAGATCACCACTGGCCGCTCCATCAGGTGAAAACCTAATCCAGTCAGCCAGCGCAGACTGGCACCAGGATTCACCACCACGCCATCCAGTTCGTATTTTGGAAAGGTTTCTTTTAATAGCTCTATACGTTTATTCATGCTCGTTTATGCAAATATGCTTCCCGGATCACTGCAATAAGCACAACCACGACCAAAAGTCCACCCATCAACAGCATCCCGTCTACACTGACAACCGGAAGCGGCTCGACAGAGTATGCCTCTGCAACGTCGGGCGTTCTTGTAACGGTTTGCAGGTAGGAGACAGTGCGGGTCAATGCGATCGAAGTGACACTGTCTCCACGGTCATTGGTCATCACAAACAGGATCAGAAGAATGACCATCACAGCCAGAATTAATATGGTCAGGATAGTTCCATTCAAACGCTTTATCTTCTGATTTGTATCTTGATCCTGGTTCATTTAATACTCTCTATGGTAGTCTTGGCAGTCTCAGTTGGGTCAGCACCGTCTCTCAAAATTAGGAGGGTTGCGTTGCGTAGTGCTGGACCTAAACGGTTCATAATTTCTTCCGGTGGGTAGAGCCGGGTGGCATGGGCAATTTTTTCTAAAGCCGGCTGCAGTTTTTGGTCTTTCCAGGCACCCAAAGCGGAAGGCCTGGCTGGCAGGCGGCCTAAAGCCTCAGTCCAATTGGCAAGAAATTCGGTTTCGCTTAAAGCGGTCAACAGATTGAGTGCCAATTCCTGCCTGGCAGTGTCTGGGTTGCCTAATGCCCATCCAAAAGCAGTTCCCAGCGTGATCTCAGGCTCGGTCAAGGCAGGTTTTGGTTGATTCTCAACTCCGCCTTTACGGTTCAAAACCATCCCGACCGGCACAACTGCAGTATCCAAACTTCGCGTCGCGAAGGCATTCCAGACTTGCTCTTCGGTTTGAAAACCAATCGAAAGTGTGTTAATGTGCAGAGTAGTTAATCCTTCTTTTAATGCTGTCAGTGCTTCTACCAGGGGGGCTTCCTGCAAGATCGCCCGCCCCTGCAAATCCATCACTTCGCCACCGGCTGCAATATACAGCAGAAGCAAATATTTCGCCTGGGAATCGTCAGCTGCGAAACCGAAAATGCCAAAATTTTGTTTGATCTCGAGCCAGTCATTTGAAGGCGGGAGCAAAGTGGTTTCGTTGAAAACCAGGCTAAGAGGATTGCTCAGGAGGGGTATTGCCAGAACTTCATTATCAACTTTACCTAACTCGCGTCCGAACGGATACCAGTCGGTGCCATTCATCATTTCCGTCATACGTGTATGCGGGTATATAAGTTCCCGGTCAGCCGCCAACATCAGGTCGGTGGAAGAAAGGATGATGAGGTCAGGTAAGATTTCCGGCGCTGCCGGCTTGGTGGCAGTCAATGCATCAATCAGGCTGCCGCTGCCAGTACGGGCTTTCACGCGCACAGTAATTTTTAACTGGTTTTCCTGTGCGAAAGCATCCAACTTTTCCTGTAACAACTGAGCAGCAGGGTTGTCTTCCTGGGGGCTCAGTTCCTGTGGAAGCCAAAGGATCAACTCGTCCACAGATGTTTCAACTGTCAAAGTAGGTTCGGGCTCAGGAGCTCCTGGTGTGACGGTGGCATCCACATCAGGTAATGGTTCCACCTCTTTGCTCGGCACGGGGGTATTAATCCACGGCAGTTGAATTTCAACCGGCAGACTATCGCACGCAGAAGTAAGCAGAAAAACTAACAGTATTGCTGCCAGCCCACCGCGGGAGAGAAAGCTTTTGAGCCCAAACCTTTTCGTTTTCATAAAATGTATTGTAAAGCAAATCAGCCAGTTCGGTTTTTCACTAAAAAGTGATGGCTTTGCTCAATAAGCCAGCCAACAGACTGACGCTCTGCTGCAAGTCATCCACGTCCACCATTTCAGATGGAGAATGAACGTATCGGCAGGGGATCGAAAGACAGCCCGCCGGCACACCGGCACGCGTACGTTGAATCGCAGCACCGTCGGTGCCACCAGCCTCCAAAACTTCCATCTGGTAAGGCAATCCCTGGGCTTTGGCTTCATCCACCATCCAGTTGACCACTCGCGGATCGGCAATGAACGAAGAATCGCGCACCTTGATGGCGGGACCCTTACCCAGGGCAACTTCCATCTTGACACCCATAGGCGTGTCGCCCGTACGGGTTACATCGACTGCAATGCCGACTTCCGGGTCAACACCATAGGCAGCAGTGATCGCACCGCGCAAACCAACTTCTTCCTGTACGCTGAAGACAAAGTAAATTTCATTTGGCGTGTTTTCGATCGATTTCAAAGCTTGAATTGCCACGGTAGCTGCTGCACGGTCGTCCATCGATTTTGCCACCAGGCGTTTGCCCAGAGTTACGAAGGGTCGTTCAAAACCGCACACATCACCAACTCCGACTTTGCTATCTTCTTTGGACGTAGCACCTGTGTCTATAAAAAGTTTCGCGAGGCTGGGTTGCTCATCTTTATCCAACCGCTCCATGCCGATCACACCGTGAGTGCCGTTCATGAATACGACTCTGCCACCGATGCATGTGAAGGGGCTGACACCACCGATGGCGATGAAGCGGGCAAAACCATTGTCATCTACATGGGTGACCATCAGGCCGATTTCGTCTACATGGGAGGAGATCATCACGCGTTTGCCGCCTTCGGTTTTAGTGCCTTTTTTGGCGATCAGATTGCCAAGCGCGTCGGTGTAAACCTCGTCTACATGGTCACGAATTTCGGCTTCGATTTTGGAACGGATCAGGTTCTCAGAACCAGAAGGACCGGGCGTTTCCACTAGCATCTGTAAGACGTTCAATAATTCATCACTTTTCATTATTAGTTCTCCTGCGATTTTAGAATGCTTTTGTCGAGCCGTGAAAGGGCGGCATGCATTAGTTTTAGTGTGTTCAATTCGTCATCAATCCGGACCATACCGGCGGGTGAGTGCAAATAGCGCTGGGGCACAGAAACCGATACGCTGGGCACACCTGCGCGTGTCTTGTGGATCGCGCCGGCATCAGTGCCGCCCTTGCCAGGCTGGCGATATTGCCAGGGGATCCCTTCGGCTTCTGCGGTTTCACTCAGCCACTTGATCAATCGTCTGTCACCAATGGTGGCGCCGTCCATCAGGTAAATTGCCGGACCGCCATCGAGCTTGGTGTTGTGGGTCGTGTTTACTTCACTATCAAAATGGGGCAGGTCATTAGCTGGGGTTGAATCCATGGCAATGCCGATATCAGGGTTGAAGTGATAGGCTGCCACTTTTGCACCGCGCAAGCCCAGCTCTTCCTGCACCGTGAAAGCAGCCAGCAGGTCAATATTGTCGGGGGCATTTTTCAGAAGTTGGATCAGGTTGAACACACCCAGCCGGTCATCCAATGCTTTTCCGCGCAGGCTGGGACCTAATACTTGCAAAGTAGTGGCAAAGGTAGCCCTGTCACCAATTTCGACCATCTTCGAGCCGCCCAAACCGACATCGATCCGTAGAGCGTTCACTTTGAGAACCTGTTCGCGTTCTTCTTTCGTAGTCAGATGGATCGCTTTGGCTCCGATCACACCGGGAACATGCTGACGACCAACGATCACGGGTTTGCCCACCAGTTGACGCGGGTCAATACCGCCAACGACCACAAACTCAAACAAGCCATCGCCATCTTCTCTGGTCAGCATCATGCCAACCTCGTCCATATGGGCATCAACCAAAACTCTCAGACGATCCGGTCCACTGCCTTCACGGTGCACCAGCACATTGCCCATCGCATCGGTATGCATTGAATCTTTAAATTCCTGCAGTTCCGCATAAACGATCTCACGCACTTCCTGTTCATCGCCGGAAACTGACAGAGCGTTGCTCAATCGTGAAAGCAGATCCAACTCTTCCTGGCCAAATTCGGGAGAATATTTATTCGTCATCTTCTACTCCCATCTCACCGTATTCATAAAATCAAGCGGAAGATTGCTGATAAATTCAGCCATGAGCCTTCCCGCTCGTTTAACGTCTTTGATACTGACCACCTCAACTGGGGTGTGCATGTAACGCAGAGGGATACCCAGTTCGACCACCGGAATACCAGCCTGGGCGATCTGCACATCATAAGCATCGGTGCCTGAGCCGCTGGGAGCGAAATCTCGTGCAAGCGGGATCTCATATTCATCGGCAGTTGCCTTCATCGCCTCATAAAGCGCCGGATGGTCACAGGAACCCCAGGTGTTTGTGATGGTCTTGCCCATATCAAACAAAACCGCATCGCCGCCACCTGGACCCTTGGCAAAGGTTACGTCGATCACGATGGCAAAATCGGGCATGATATCAAAAGAGCTGCCCATCGCACCGATCCCGCCAACTTCTTCCTGCGAAGTGGCAACAGCGATCACATCCCACAGGTGTTTGCGCCGTGAGAGCATATCGAGCGCAAACGTGGTGGCAGCAACCGAAGCACGGTTGTCCAGTGTGTGGCCACTCAATGTATCGCCTGAAAGCTCCCGCGGTTCTGTTGCGAATGAAATCACATCGCCAACACGCACAAGTTTTTCAACTTCTTCTGCACGCAAGCCGGTATCGACCAGCAGATATTTCTGCGGCAGAGGACCTTTTTGGCCGTCCTTAGGCAAAAGGTGAGCCGGAGGCATAACCACCATGCCTGGCAGCTCCACGGTCTGACCGCTCTGGCTGCCATGAACAGTCACAAACTGACCGGGCAGAATGCGCGGGTCCACGCCGCCAACCTGGGTGATGCGCAAAAAGCCATCTTCAATGCCAGTGACCATCAGACCGATAGCATCCATATGAGCAGCGATCATTACTTTAGGGCGGGGCTCGGCGCCTTCGCCGTAGCACATGGCATGCAAACTGCCATGGCTGCTCACCCAGGTTTGGTCGCTCAGTTCTTGCCATACCGGGGTGATGACATCACGAATCGATGCTTCGTAGCCAGATAAGCCTGCTACAGAGAGCATCGATTTCAAAAATGGAAGAATTTCAAAAGTCATAAGCCTCTTTCATGGATTTGGATTTGGAGTAGATTGATCCGCAGGCGGGACTTCAGTTGTCGGTTGCGGAGTATCAGTTGGAATAGGAGTATCAGTTGGAATAGGAGTTTCAGTTGGCGTTGCGCTTGGCAACGGCGTTTCGGTAGGCGGAAACGTTGCCGTGGGGGTGGGGGTAATGGAGGCAGTGCGTGTCAGGTAGGGAGTGAGTGTGATTGTTGCTGTAAGGGTGATGGTTGGGGTACCTGTAGCTGTTGGTTTGTTTGCCTGGGGACCTTGATCGAGCCGAAGCATGACAAGACCGAGCAGGTAGCAAGGAATGGTGATGAGGATCAGCAAGATCAACAGGTAGCGGATGCGTGTCTGCCTCGAAAGCTCTTCCAAACAATCCTCCTCAATCATAAAGTTACCTGCGACAAGCAGGTACATCAGTTGTTAATCATACCATCGCCAGAAAATCTTAATCTGATTTTGCGCTATAATCAAAAGGTACTCATCCGAAAAAGGAGGCTACTATGGCTAGTAAAGATAAAGCAGGAAAAGAAGAGCGCAAGAAACCCAAATTGTCGATCAAGGAAAAGCGCAAGGTGAAGGACGAGAAAAAGAATAAAACGTCTGTAACCAACACCGGCGCGTGATACCCACCCAACTTAGATGAAGCCAGCTCAGTGAGCTGGCTTTTTTAATGGGCTAATTCTTAGGAGATCGTCAACCTGGAAGGATTGTCATCCTGAGCGTCAGCGAAGGATCTTTCCCTTTTTTACTTGTCTCTCTGTGGAGGATGGTCCTGCACCTTTCCGGGCGTGCCACCGAACATGATATTGTCCGAAATGAAGATCGCAAAAAATATGCTTGACATTCGTGCCCCAAAACGTTAAAATGCATATTCTTGAAATCTGGATGGAGTACGGGCCTGTAGCGCAGTTGGGAGCGCGCTTCAATCGCACTGAAGAGGTCGAGGGTTCGAATCCCTCCAGGTCCATATCAATATGAAGGGCCCATAGCGCACGAAGTCCCCTCGCCGGGGAATTGGGAGCGCTCTGGGTTCAAGAAACAAATAAACAAGGGCCCATAGCGCAGTTGGGAGCGCGTCTCAATGGCATTGAGAAGGTCGAGAGTTCGAATCTCTCTGGGTCCACTTAGAACAGCCGAAAGGCTGTTTTGCTTTAAGCCCTCCTCCGTTTCGGGGGAGGCGAAGTCCAGCCAAAGACTGGTTCCGTGAGCAAAGCGACTAGACCGAGTGAGTTCAACTCACATCGGTCTGTAAGGAACACGTTGGTGTTCCTAACGGGGGTGAGGGGAATCTTAGTGAACGAGAAATTGAGAAGGTCTAGTCCTTCCAGGAGGCTGCGCACAGTTCGAATCTCTCTGGGTCCACTAAAAAGCAGCCTTAGGGCTGCTTTTTTTATTTCAGCCTTTTCCCTGGAGAAGGCTCATAGATTCCGGGTGCGTAGTAGGTGGGAGTGACCATGAAAAGGTGGATGGGTAATAGTAACTTGAAAAGGTCGAGCCCTTACCAGGGGGCTGCGCATAGTTCGAATCTCTCTGGGTCCACTAAAAAGCAGCCTCAGGGCTGCTTTCTCGTTAATGATGTTGAGAAAGTCCGAGCCCTGACGAGAATTCTTCGTACAGTCCAAACTCTCTCTTTCCAGCATGACTTATGCAAGTATCAGCTTCATCTTGACAGTGATTCTGACGAGATTTATACCACTCAATAGAAAAGCGAACTTTCCTTATCACCTCGGCGGGTTGTGCTGTAAATGTGAATCCAACATAACCAGGCAGAAGAAAAAGAGGGTCGAACAATGGAAAAATTGAGCCGTAACATTAATGCATGGCTGGATGTATTGCCGGTAAATCCGCTTCCGGCTTTATTAGCTTGGGACTCCCAGGCTCTGAACTTCCTGACCCGGCGTGATTTATTAGGCGAGCCGGTTGGGTCAGTAGAGACATTATGGCAGTCAGCTGAAGCTGTTCAATTGGTGCGTAAACAGCAAGCTAATGGCTCATGGTTATATGGATCCAAGTCCATAAATTCTGAAACCGGGACGCAATATGACCTGGTCGAGACTTACCGAATCCTTCGCCTCCTGGTGGAGATATATGGCTTTACTAGAGATCACCCGAGCCTGGCAAGAGCTGCTGAATACATCCTGACATATCAAACAGATGAAGGCGACCTGCGGGGGATCCTTGGCAATCAATACATGCCCTACTACCACGGTGCCATCCTGGAGCTGCTTATCAAAGCTGGTTATATTGATGATGCCCGGGTAGTAAAGGGCTTGGATTGGCTTCTTTCCGTGCGGCAAGACGATGGCGGCTGGATTGTGCCTGTCCAGGACATTCCCTCGGCAAAGCGCACGAGCGGGATGTGGCTTGGAATAGCCATACACTCCGACCCGACGCGACCCCATTCCCACATGGCGACAGGCATGGCTTTGCGAGCCCTGGCTGCTCATCCTGTGTATCGCACTCGCCCTGAAGTACTCACAGCCGGCGAAGCACTCAAATACCGTTTATTCAAGGCAGACAAGTACAATGACCGCAGAGCGCCATCGTATTGGCTAAAATATCAATTTCCCTTTTGGTGGACGAGCCTGCTGACAGCTCTCGATACCTTGTCCTGGTTGGGTTTTGACCGAAATGACCCGGACATAGACCGCGGATTGGATTGGGTAATTACGAACCAGTGTCCAGACGGACTTTGGGAAACAGGCTATGGTGCAGGCAAGAGTGCAGAGGCAAACCGCCATTGGGTCGGATTGGCTTTTTGCCGCGTGTTGGAACGTTTTTTTATTTGATAAAGGAAGGTCCGTCAATCTACAACGGAATTTGTGTTCTGCCGCCGGCAGAACCTGTTTAGGTGTCTCAGCCACCGCCAGGTAAAGTTTCCGATTCGACAAACTCAATGTTTTCAGGAACTGAATATCCAGCACTGTTCAACAGTTCCTGTGCATTTACTGCGTCATATACATACACGATCAAGCGAGCCGGCTCCATCTTGATTTCGGTAGTATGCTCTATACCGACTTCATCCAGCTCAGCTTTAAGAGCCTCTCGAGTCTCCCTTATAGTCTGACGGGAAATTGCTTCTTCCCTCACTTCGATTGCGTCAAACAAAGTTGAGTCGTCCACAAAAGGCTCCAGATCAGCCTTCGATGCATCGGTCAGGTAAACAATCGCTTTAAATTCTGGATAAGCCTCAATTTGCATTCCTACGTAATGATCAGAAAAATTCGCGTCCAGATCCTGTTCCAACAACCAGGCCTCATTCTGCAAAAAATTCCGCTCTGCTTGTGCAGTAGCAGCGGCGGATCTGGTTGCCTGGCTGATGTCGGGTGCAGGCTGAGGTGCGTTCACAACCTGACAACCTGCAAAAACAGCCAGCAGGGTCGCCATGGCGAGTATTACGAGAAGATGTCTTTTGGGCATATAACCTCTGAATATAAACAGATAATCGTGAGTGATACAAGTGATATTTAGTCTCAAAAGATTATTTTATCTTTAAAGACAATTCTGAATTCAAGTAGTAGTGACTTCTGGCATCAATTAATCTTGTTGATTGAAAAACTTATGGGTTATTTCAAAAACATGCGGATCAACCTGAACTTCTCATCGGTATATGGAAAATAGCGGAAAGGAATGTCCAGCCAGGTCGATTTACGCAGGATGCTGCGGTAATGGGTGAAGGTGTCGAAACTGTGTCTGCCGTGATAACTACCCATCCCGGATTGCCCAACGCCGCCAAAACCCATGTGGGTCGTCGCCAGATGAATAGTCGTGTCATTGATACAACCGCCGCCAAAAGAGCAGGTGGTCAATATCTTTTCCTCTACTTCGCGTTTGTTTGAAAAAAGGTAGAGAGCCAGAGGTTTGGGTCGGCTGCGGATAAAATCGATTACCTCATCCAACTTTGTCCAGGTAAGCACAGGCAGAATCGGAGCAAAAATTTCTTCCTGCATCACTGGCGATTCAGAATCCACATCGATCAAAACAGTTGGCTCGATCAAGCGCTTCTGATCGTCAAAACCGCCACCAAAAGCGATTTTCTGCCCTTCGAGCAAGATTTTTTTCTCCTGGTAATGCCTGTCATGGACGATGTGGGGAAGATTGGAATAGTCATTTCCTGGAAGTTGTTCTGCCAGAACCTCGCGGAAATTTTGAATGAGAGCATCCCTTACGCATTCCTCAACCAAAACATAATCCGGTGCCACGCAAGTCTGCCCGGCGTTGAGCAGTTTACCAAAGGCGATTCGTTTTGCCGTCATTTTCAGGTCTGCACTGGCATCAACAATTGCCGGGCTTTTTCCACCTAATTCCAGCGTAACAGGAGTAAGGTGTTTTGCGGCCGCTTCCATGACCACTTTTCCAACTTTTGGGGAGCCGGTAAATAAGATATAGTCGAATTTTTGCTCGAGCAAGGTAATATTTTCCTGCCTGCCTCCCTGCACAACGCTTAAATATTCCGGCGGATAAATTTCTGCGATCAGGTCGGCGATCACCTGGCTGCTGGCTGGTGCATAAGCGCTGGGCTTAATCATGGCGCAATTGCCAGCCGAGATCGCCCCTATCAGAGGTTCAAAAGTGAGGAGGAACGGATAATTCCAGGGGACCATGATCAGCACTACGCCGTAAGGCTCGGGGGAGATAAAACTGATCGAATGAAACTGAGCAAGTGGAGTGGGAACGCGCTTGTTGCGCATCCACCCTCTCAGATGACGAAGATTAAAACGTAGTTCCTCAAAAACGCTGCCGATCTCAGTCATATAGGCTTCCATAGGCGGCTTGCCCAGGTCTTCCAGCAGAGCATCGAAAATCCTGCCTTCGTAATTATGAAGAGCCTGCTGTAGTCTTTGTAAAGCGTCCCGGCGAAAAGCGTAACTCCTCGTCGCCCCACTCTGGAAATATTCTCGTTGTCTTTCAACCGTTGTTTGGATATCCATTTTTCATCCCATTGTGAATCACCAATTGTAACTGGTAAACCTCATAAAAAGGTGCTTGAAGTTACTATCTCTGTAAAACGTGCCATCCTGTTTGGGTGACCATGGCAGATCACCCTCACATAGTTCGTGGCTAAAAAAAAGGGTGGCCCCACGGTCACCCTTCATTCGTAAAATAGGCGAAAAATTTAAGCTGCCAGCAGGGTTTTTGCCAGCTGGTCCAATGCTTCTATATCCGCATCCTTTGGTGATGATTTGAAGCTGAGGGTTGGCTCCAGGATGTTCAAACCTTTCATCTGGTCCAAAATCTCGCGCATCTTCCTGCCGCTCGAGGCGGCCCAGCTGCCGTTTTCGATCAGAGCTACGGTGCGGTTGGTCAGGTTATGGTTTTTCAAATCGAGCAAGAGCGTTTCCATGAATGGGAAGAGTTCGGCATTGAAGGTTGCCGAAGCAAATACCAAGCGATCAAAGCGGAAACAGTCAGCCAAAACATAAGACGGGTCAGTTGCTGTCACATCATAGACATGAACATTTTCAACGCCGCCATCCGCCAATTTTTTCGCTAACACTTCCGCAACCAGGGCTGTGTTGCCATAAACTGTGCCATAAGCGATCACCACACCGCGCTCTTCCGGGGTGTACGATGCCCATTGTCGGTATTTGTCCAAAATCAGGTGCAGATCTTTGCGCCAGATTGGTCCATGCAGTGTGCAGAACATCTGGATATCAAGGTTCGCAATTTTGTCGAAGATGGCATTGACGTTCCTGCCATATTTGCCAATGATACTGGCATAATATCGACGGACTTCGGGCAGGTATTCTTCGTCAAACTTATACTCGTCGGCATACATCTTCCCATCAATAGGTCCGAAGGTGCCAAAGGCATCCGCACAGAAAAGGATCTTGCTGGTACTGTCATAGGTCATCATCACTTCAGGCCAGTGCACCATCGGTGCAAGGTAGAAAGTGAGATTGTGTTTACCAGTTTGCAGGGTATCGCCTTCCTTGACTTCGATGGTGCGCCCTTCCAATTCAACCTCATAAAACTGTTTGAGCATGGTGAAGGTTTTTTGGTTGCCTACAATCGTCAGTCCAGGGAAACGGCGCAATAAGTCAGCATATGGATGGCAATGGTCGGGCTCGATATGATTGATCACCAGGTAGTCCAACTGCCGTTCGCCCAAGACTGCATTCAAATTTTGCCAGAATTGCTCGATGATCGCGTTGTCAACACCATCCAGAAGGACTGTCTTCTCATCCATGAGCAGGAAAGAGTTGTAAGACATGCCCCTCGGAACGGGATGGGCATTCTCGAACATCCTGATACGCCGGTCGTTGGCACCAACGTTGTAAAGGTCATCTGTAATTTGTCGGAAGTTGTGCATATCGATTCCTTTTCTGTGAATTATCCAATAAAACGCTGAAAGTCTATGGTTTAGCGGTTTATTAAATTTAGTATACTTCACAACCCCGCCTGTTTTGAAGTGTATACATCTTTTGTAATGGAAATGGGGCAGATAATTTTTCTTGCATTCAAATCATGTGGTGCTATAATTCCAAACACAAACACGATAGCAGAACATAGGTCATCCGCCAGAGAGCAGCCATAGTGCTGAAAGGCTGCAGTGCAAGCGGAGCGCTTCAGACCCTACTCACCTGCTTCTTCGATTGAAGAATCGGAGCGTGGCTGCGGTGATGTCCTTTAGCCGCAGACGGGCAGACCCGTTACAGTCTCCATGAGCTGCTCATCTTCGTGATGGGAAGCAGGGTGGTACCGCGAGAGCATTTTCGTCCCTGCATGCAGGGACTTTTTATTTAACGGAATAGTCCCCGATAAAGAAAAATGGTTTAACCGCAGGATTTACTGCTGAAAGAAGATAGGAGCAAAAAAATGATCGACCCAACCAGTATACCGATGTATAAACCCGAAGAGATCGAACCCAAGTGGCAGGCTCGCTGGGAAGCAGACAAACTCTACCAGCCTGAGCGCGATCCGGACAAAACCAAGCATTATGCTCTCACCATGCTTCCCTACCCTTCCGGTGACCTGCATATCGGTCATTGGTATGCCATGACGCCTCCAGACGCACGCGCTCGTTTCAAACGTATGCAGGGTTACAACGTCTTTTTCCCGATAGGTTTCGACGCTTTTGGACTACCGGCAGAAAATGCCGCGATCAAGCACAAAATTCACCCAAGGGATTGGACCTATGCCAACATCGATCACATGCGTGGTCAGCTGAAATCGATGGGAAACAGCTTTGATTGGCGTGCGGAGATCATTTCTTCTGACCCGAAATATTATCACTGGACGCAGTGGTTCTTCAACCAGTTTTACAAGAACGGATTGGCCTACCAAAAGTTCGCGCCTGTCGATTTTTGCCCGAGCTGCAATACCACGCTGGCACGTGAACAGGTTCACGGCGAAGACCGCCACTGCGAGCGCTGCGGCACGCCCGTGATCCGCAAAGACCTGAGGCAGTGGTTCTTCCGCACATCAAAATACGCTGAAGAATTGCTGAATTTCGACGGTCTGGACTGGCCTGAGCTGATCAAAACCCTGCAGCGCAAGTGGATCGGTAAATCGCGCGGTGCTTCCGTTATTTTCAAGACCGAAGCCGGCGACCCGATCGAGGTTTTCACCACCCGCCCGGATACGCTCTGGGGTGTGACCTACCTGGCGCTCTCCCCCGAGCATCTCCTGGTAGAGAAAATCACCACGCCAGCGCAAATGAACGAGGTGCGCGCTTACCAGGAGCAAGCCAAACGCCAGTCCGACATCCAGCGCGAATCCGTCACCCGCGAAAAAACAGGCGTCTTCACCGGTGGTTACGCAATCAACCCGGTTTCTGGCGAGCACATCCCCATCTGGGTGGCTGATTATGTGCTCATGTCTTATGGCACCGGTGCGATCATGGCTGTACCGGCTCACGACCAGCGTGACTTCGAATTCGCGCGTCAGTTTGACCTGCCCATCAAGGTTGTTATCCACCCCAACGGGCAAGAAATTGTATCCCCTGAAGAAATGACCGAAGCGGTTGAAGCACACGGCTCGATGGTCAATTCCGGACCACTGACTGGCACACCTGAAGAGGAAAGTTTTGATGCCGCCAGCCGCTACATCGAGGATATTGGCGTCGGAAAAGAAACAGTTAATTACCGCCTGCATGACTGGTTGATCAGCCGCCAGCGCTATTGGGGCGCTCCCATCCCGATTGTCTATTGCCAGCATTGCGGTGCAGTTCCGGTTCCGGATGACCAGCTCCCAGTACTGTTGCCGGATGATGTAGAATGGCTTCCGACTGGTGAGAGTCCGCTCAAATTGCACCCCACCTGGCGCTTCACCACCTGTCCCGTCTGTGGAGAGCCAGCTGAGCGCGAAACCGACACCATGGATACCTTTATGGACTCCAGTTGGTATCATCTGCGCTACCTGAGCCCGGATTATGATAAAGGACCCTTTGACCCGGTGCAATACAATTTCTGGATGCCAGTGGATACCTACACCGGCGGTTCTGAACATGCCACCATGCACCTGATCTATACACGTTTCTTCCACAAGGCATCACGCGATTGTGGCATTACCAAGGGCAATGAACCTATGCTGCAACTGCGCAACCAGGGCATGGTTTTGGGCGAAGATGGCGAGAAAATGAGCAAGAGCCGCGGCAATGTGGTCAACCCGGATGATCTGGTCGCGCGTTATGGCGCTGATACCGTACGGGCTTACATTATTTTCTTCTGCCGTTGGGAAATGGGCGGACCCTGGTCCAGCACAGGCATTGAAGGCAACAGCCGCTGGCTGCGCCGTGTTTGGCATATGCTGCTGGAACCCGCTTTTGGCAAGGCGGATGAAAGTGTTTTGAAAGCCCTGCGCCGCAAAACCCACCAGACGCTGAAGCGGGTGACCTACGATTTCGAGAATTTCGAGTTCAACACGATCGTATCCAGCCTGATGGAGCTGCTGAACGAGATGGGGCGCGCCAAGAATGCCGGTGCCTTTGGTTCTGCGGAATGGAACGAGACCGCCGACATCTATCTGCGCATGCTGGCACCGGTCTGCCCGCATATTGCTGAAGAGTTGTGGGAACGGTTGGGTAAACCCTATTCGATCCACCATCAGCAGTGGCCAAAAGTGGATGAAGAGGCTGCCAAAGACGAAATGATCACTCTGATCGTGCAGGTGAACGGCAAGCTGCGGGACCGCATCACCGTTGAACCTGGCATAAGCGATGAAGAGGCTAAACAACTGGCCCTGGCAAGCGAAAGTGTGAAACAAGCCCTGGAAGGTCGCCTCGTGAGAAAAGTGATCGTCGTACCGGGTCGGCTGGTGAATGTGGTTGGATAATCTTCTTGTCAATCTAATCTTTTTGTGAAGAATCAGAACCACCCGCATAGCG
>DHUW01000090.1:0-4096 GCA_002409365.1 Anaerolineaceae bacterium UBA5224
CTGGCAAGAAGACGGGCAGCTGAACTTTTCGCCGCCAACAACCTGATCCCGGATGACCTTTGGGTCAATGTTCAGCCGCTTTCCGGAGCCCCCGCCAATACTGCAGTTTATACAGCATTGATCAAACCCGGTGACGCTATTTTAGGGATGGACCTGCTGCACGGCGGTCACCTGACCCATGGCTCGCCAGTCAATCGCTCAGGGATGGTCTATAACGCCTTCCATTACACGGTCGATCCAAAAACCGAACGACTGGATTATGACGAGATCCTCAGAATTGCCAAAGAAGCGCGACCGAAAGTAATTATTGCTGGTTACACTTCTTACCCCTGGATCCCGGATTGGCAGAAGTTCCGCGAGATTGCAGATGAAGTCGGTGCCTACTTACTGGCAGATATCTCGCACATCGCCGGTATGGTCGCAGCGAAGAAGGTGGCTTCTCCCATCGGCATCGCTGACGTTGTCAGTTTCACCACCCACAAGACTCTCTGTGGTCCCCGTGGTGCAGTGGTGATCTGCCATGATCGTGAACTGGGTGAGCAAATCGACAAAGGTATTTTCCCTGGAGAGCAAGGCGGACCGCATGTCAATACGATGGCAGCCATGGCGCTCACCTTCAAACTTGCCAAAAGCAATCAATTTATCGAACTCCAGGAGCAAACCCTCAAGAATGCCAAAGCTCTATCAGATGCCTTCAAAGAACTGGGTGTTCGGGTGCCTTACGGCGGTACAGACAGCCACATGATGCTGCTGGACTGCAAGTCCTACAAGGGCGCCGATGGCGTTCCCTTGAACGGCGATCTGGGTGCCCGCATCCTAGACCTGGCTGGAATTGTAGTCAACCGAAATACGATTCCAGGCGACAAATCTGCCTTACGCTCCAGTGGCATTCGCATGGGTACCACCTGGCTGACCCAGCGAGGCTTCAAGGAAGGTGATTTTAAGAAAATCGCAGGGTTGATCGACCGTCTGTTCAAAGCCACGACCCCCTACTATATGATCGGACGCAGCGGTAATAAAACCCGTGCCAAGCTCGATTTTGAGGAACTGATTACCGTCAACAGCATTGTGCGCGGCATGGCAGACGCCAAACCTGGCATCGATGAAATTGAACAGCTGCACGGTTTCCCGCATTATTTCTACCTCGAAGATCATCCCCGCTCTGGGTACGGCGCGTTGGAACTGACCGGTGAAAACGTACGCATGTTCCTGAATTTGACTGTGACCAGCGACGTTGAGGAGCTCCAGCCAGGCAACTCTCAAAACACGATCATGCACACCACTTCAGGTGATATTGAAGGCATGCTGACCTGTAAGACGCCTTATCGTTTTGTTTTGACCGTCCCAGCTGAGAAACTTGGGCTTGCAGGGCTGTGGATCGTGGGACTTTCGACCGGTTTTATTTATTACGACGAAGACCTGACCCAAAGAATTCCTGGGCCGGTTTCGATCAACAAAGCTGATCCGGTTTGGGATAAACCGAAAAATGATCCCGTTGACAATTACAAACCCTATTTCGTCGGAATGCCCAAAGATGTGAGTTTCGAAGCCCGACCCGAGTTTGTTTGGGAGGAACCTGTGGATGCTCCCATTAAACATACCCCGCTATATGAGTCACATGTTGCCCTGGGCGCCAAAATGGCTCCATTCGCCGGTTGGGAGATGCCCCTCTGGTATTCTTCCGTCCTCCAGGAACACCTGGCTACCCGTCATGCGGCTGGCCTGTTCGATGTAACTCATATGGGGGTCTTTTTGGCAGAAGGACCGGACGCACCTGTCTTCCTTGATTCGGTCTGCGGCAATGACATTCTATTCCGCGAAGTCGGCGAATCGGTCTATACCCACTTTATGGACCCGGATGCCAATGTGATTGACGACCTGATCATCTATCGTATTGCTAAAGAAAAATATTTGCTGGTGGTCAACGCCGCCAACGAGGACAAGGATTGGGCCTGGCTCAACGCTGTAAAAGATGGAAAAGTGCTTGTAGACCGCGAACGTCCCTGGGTGACTATTTTTGGGCGCAACGTAATTCTACGCAACCTGAAAGACCCCAAGGAAGGCAAAGATATGCTGGTTGATATCGCTTTACAAGGTCCTCTCAGCCGCGATATTTTGTGCTCGATGGCCGAACCAGCAGAGCAGCGCAAGATCCGCCGCCTGAATCGCAACCAGCTCACCCAGAGTGTGATCGCTGGCATTAACGTAATCGTCTCCCGCACTGGCTATACCGGTGAGCGAATGTCATTCGAACTTTTTGTTCACCCGGATGACACTGTCAATTTCTGGAATGCGATCATGGAAGCCGGTACTCCTATGGGCATGCTGCCCAACGGCCTTGGCGCGCGCGATTCGCTTCGCACGGAAGCCGGACTGCCGTTATACGGTCACGAAATGGGCGGCGACATGAACCTGACCATCGGTGAAGCTGGATTCCTGCCCTTCCTGAAACTGAACTCTGCCTGGTTCATTGGCAGGAAAGCCTTTGTCAAGCGTGAAGCAGAGCGGACAGGCGTGGTTGCCCGCTTTACCTTCGACGAAAAAGCCGTCCGTATGGCTCACCATGGCGACCCTGTCTGCGATCTGAAAGGTCGTATGATTGGAAAAGTAACCAGCTGTGCAATCGATAGTGAGGGTTACCTGACCGGTCAGGCGTTTATCGATAAAAAGGCTGCCACGGAGGGGACCAAGATTTTCATTTTCCAAAACGCGCCAAACTGGAGGCAAAACCCGCCCGCCGAACTCACCTATGGCGATCGGGTTGCCCTCCCTGGCACGGCAACAATTGTCAGCAGATATATGAGATAGATATAGACACAAAAAAGGAGAGTAATACAAATGCCAACACCCTGGGAACTTCGTTTCGCCAACCGCACTCAAAGGATGAAAAGCTCTTTCATCCGCGAGCTCCTGAAGGTCACAAATCAGCCGGATGTAATCTCGTTTGGAGGGGGCTTCCCCGCTTCTGAACTCTTTCCGATTGAAGAGATGAAAGCAGCTTGCGATAAGGTTCTGACCGAAAATGGGAAAAAAGCGCTGCAATACACTACTACCGAAGGGTACGACCCACTGCGTCAATGGATCGCAGATGATGTAAATAAAGCTGGACTGAGCGTGACCAGGGATAACATCCTGATCACCACCGGTTCGCAACAAGCCCTTGATTTTGTCGGACGGATCTTCATCAATAACGGAGACCGGGTCCTGACTGAATCCCCCACCTACCTGGGCGCCCTGCAGGCGTGGAATGCCTACGGACCAACCTTTGTAACCGCCGATACTGACGAAGACGGATTAGTGACCGATAATCTTGAGGGTCTGATCAAACAAAACATCAAGTTTATGTATGTTTTGCCAAACTTCCACAACCCGCTGGGTGTCACCATGAACCTGGAACGCCGACAGAAGCTGATTGAACTGGCTAGCAAGTATGGCGTACCCTTGATTGAAGATGACCCCTATGGCAAGTTGCTGTTCGAAGGCGAGCCGATTACCCCGATTGCAGCTCTGGACGCTAAATATCATGGCTGTAACAATGGCAATTTCGAAGGAAACGTAATCTACACCAGCACATTCTCCAAAATCCTGGCTCCTGGATTGCGTATCGGCTGGGTCATCGGACCGAAAGAGGTTATCAAGCGCATGGTGCAAGCCAAGCAGGGTGCTGACCTGCAGTGTTCCACTTTTGATCAATATGTGGCTTACGAAATGGCTGCCTCTGAATGGCTGCCAGATCATATTGAGACCATCAAACGCGTTTACAAGGAACGCCGCGATGCCATGTTGCAGGCTTTTGAAGATTTCATGCCCGAAGGCACCACCTGGACAACACCAAGAGGTGGATTGTTCCTTTGGCTGCGCCTGCCGGAAGGTTGTGATGCGTTGGAGCTCTTCCCAAAAGCAGTGGAAGAGAAGGTCGCCTACGTTCCAGGTACGCCTTTCTACCCCAACGGTGGTCCAAAGAACACGATGCGCATGAATTTTTCAGCGACCAACCCGGAAAAGATCCGCGAAGGCGTGCGAAGATTGTCAGTGATGATCAAGAAGAGCATGGCTTAGAAACAGGATTTTCCGAAAATTCAACAAAAAAAGCTGC
>DHUW01000090.1:4337-7512 GCA_002409365.1 Anaerolineaceae bacterium UBA5224
CCCCCCTACGTATTATTTTTCTCAGATTCTTCGCTTTCGGTCAGAATGACAAACTATCTACCGCTTCCACATGGAAAAATCGGTCAATATTGAATTGCCAATAAATTCTCGCAAAATGGAATTATCAGGCACATATTCTGAGGAGGCCGGCAAGAACCATTCCAAAAACTTTAATAACCGTTTTGCCTCAATATGCTCGGGAGTTCCAAAAGTCACTTGTCGTAAAAGCGGCTCTACCATGGGTTTCAAGGTGGAAATCTCATAAACCAGGGCGGAGTTGAACATCACATCTGCATTTTCCTGGTAGGGGAAAATATGCATTTTTTCACCCTGCCGGACCGCTTCCCAGCGTGCAATTGTCTGGCTGGCACTATAACCCCGGTCACGGGCATCGCGGACGATTCGGCGAATCATGCGCGTGTCAGTTGTAGAAATACGGTTGTGTCGATCGAGGTTGAGCTGAGTCAGGCAGGAAATATAGATCCTGAAAGTCATGGCAGGGTCTATCTCTTGCAGAAGATTCGGGTTCAAACCATGGATCCCTTCCAAAATGACGATTTCGTCTTGGTTCAGGCGCGCAATTTCGCCTTTTTCACTCAAACCGGTAATAAAGTTATAGTGAGGAAGCTGAACTTCCTCTCCCGCGAGGAGTAATTTAACATCATGATTCAACCGCTCCAGGTCCATTGCCCGCAATGATTCATAATCCTTGTGACCATCTGGCAAGAGGGGCGTTTTATCGCGATCGACAAAGAAATTGTCCATCTCAAGGGCAAAGGGAGTTATGCCCCTGGCAACCAACTGGATGCTGAGCCGTTTCGAAAAAGTGGTCTTTCCGGATGAACTTGGACCTGCAATCAAAACCACCCCTACCCGGTCACGATTTTCATAGATCTGGTCTGCGATGCGAGAGATCTGCATTTCGTGCAGCGCTTCAGATACTAAAATGACTTCATCGATATGCCCATCCTGGATGGCGTCGTTGAGCGCGCCAACGGAGGGGATCCCGAGTTTATTGAGCCAATCTCCATATTCCTTGAAAGTCTTCAACAAGGTTGGGAACTGCCCCAAAGGTTGCAGGGTATGGGAGTTATAACGGTGAGGGAAACGAAGAACAAAACCACCGTTGACCAAATCCAAGGCGAACCATTTTAGATAGCCTGAAGATGGGACCATATAACCGTGATGGTAATCGCGCACATTATTCGCCCGATACAGCACAAGATCTGAGCGCTTGCGATATTTCAACAAACTGACCTTATCGAATTCACCTACCTCTGTAAAATAATCAATTGCTTCCTGTAAGGGGACAACCTCACGCACAAAAGGAATATTATCCTCAACCAGTCTTCGCATATATTCTTCGATCTCGACTAATTGGGGTTTACCAAAATTATCCAGGTTTTCGATCTGGCAATGGAAACCGCCTGAAGAAACCGAGTGGTCGATCGTCAATTTGCCTTCAGGGAAGCAGTTCTTGAAGGCAACTTCCAACAGAAAGATAAGCGAGCGACGATAAATGCGGGCACCATCGCCATCCGCCATGGTTATCAGACTGGCGACGCCGTCCTGGTTTAGTGGGAAGGTCAGTTCGCGCAAAGATCCATCGAGGATCACGCCTACAATTTGGGGGTTGATGTCATCCTGGATAACATTGATGAACTCCTCCAATGGCGCGCCACGCCTGCCTGTGATGATCCGACCATCATGGAGCGTAAGCTCAACATCAGACCTTGGATTGGAAGTAAGGTGAAATTCTTCAGTCATGTTTATCTATTTTACACTTTCTACACTGAGCATCGGGACGATGGCAAAATCGTCCGGACCTTTCCCATCCACGGGGGAAGCTGAGGAGGGATAGGCGCTTAGTGCATCCTGCTGACTCACTTCAGCACCGTCAGGGATGAGCAGGTCAATGATGCGGGTATGGTTATTATCAGCTGGCGCACCGCCAAAGCGGTAGGCTTCAGCTTTCTGGTTGACATCGCGTACACGCCAAACACCGTCCGCCGGGTAGCCTTCCTGACCGAGCAAGGAGACTGCAAATGCCCATTCGGCAGGCTCGCCTTCGCCAAAGAATTTAGCCGGTATACTGGCAACGACAGCATTTTGGCTGTTGTCAACGTAAACCTTCATCGCACTGGTGGCTTCAGTATAGTTGACCGGCAGACCATCAGCATCCAAGACGATTACCTGCGGGGTCCAGCCTTCGATCCAGAGGGCGATATCCCAGCCATTTTCAGGAGCCAGGGCAGCGTTGCGACCGGGCAAAAGCATGCGGGCGCCGGTTGCAGCACCCGGGTCTTTATCTATATAGACATCGAAAGTCTGCACAGAGAAGCCCGAAGGTGAATTCCAGCCATTTGTGATCTCTGCCTTGACACCAAAAGTGAAGTAAAGGTTGTCTCTATCTGTGGAAAGCTCGAAGAAAGTCAGATCAAAATCGCCGGGTTTGAACACGCCATCAGTGGGGTAAGTGTAGGTGCCGGGTCCAAAATCATCTCCCTCGGGGTCTTCCACTCTTAACAATGAAGTGAGCGGTTCAAAGCTAAAATACTGAATACCAAGCGGAGCAGCAGTGCTGATTTGAACAGCGCCGTCGAAAACCACCTGCGTGGGTACGACAGTGCCAGAATCAGCTTCGCCCAAAATGGATTTGGGAGCAGAGAATCCGACTGAATTGCCGGCAACAGCCAACTGTCCGACCTTCTCATCCTGGGGAAACCAGCTTGCTCCATCACTCAGGTAGAGACTCGCAGCAGCTTCGCCAGGCTTGATTTCGATCATTCGGGTAGCAGCCGCAACCAATGGCGTCATCTCCAGAGTGCTCATTTGCTTGTTTTCATCACCCGCAGCATTCAAGTAAACTTCAATAGTATGGTTTGCACTCAGTGGCTGGGCAAGGTCAAAACGTAAATAGAGATTCTCCTGGTCCATACCATAAAGAAAAGCCTGTACAGGAGCACCTTCAGCACCCTGATAAACAGCGGCAGTAGCCCACTCTTCTTCAACCATAGTGCCATCAAACACTGGAGTTGTTGCGCCACTCACAGAAGTTTCAGGTTTGAGTGGTTTGGCTTGAATGATGGGGATATCCAGTAAGACTGGATACTCAACGCCCAGAGCGGTGTAAACCCCTTTCAAGAGTGCACGGTAGCCTTCGTCAAAATAATTA
>DHUW01000090.1:7781-11358 GCA_002409365.1 Anaerolineaceae bacterium UBA5224
GTGGCATCGGGTGAAAGAGTTTCGTGTTGTTCCAGGTCTTTACGTACTTTTCCCAACAGATCCCAGGCATCAGCTTCTTCCTGTTCGCCGATCCATGTGTCATAATTGGCACTGAACCAGGCACCCGGGAAAAGTTCTGGCAGTTCACGCTGCTCGGGATAGAGCGCCAGATATTCAGAGGGAGTGATTGTTTTCAAGGTTTCACTGGAAGCCAGTTTTGAGTAGAGAGCATTGAAAAATTCTTTACCATCATTATCGTAGTTCTCCCAGGCATTCTCTCCATCGACAACGATGGTGACAATGTGCGGTCCTTCGATTCCCTGGAGGCTTTTGCGGATATTTTCCAAACGATTGATCATATCCTGTGCTGCGTCTTCACTGCTCATACCGGAATAGGTAAAACCAATTTTGTCAGAGATAACCCAGTCACGGAAAAATACCGCCACCGGTTCACCTGTCTCGCCCTGCACATAATAAGGACGATAGAGCGTATCAGGATCGGTTACAGTTTCGGAGCCATCACGGGCGAATCGATCTCCAGCCATACCCAGCGAAGCAACCAAAACAGGTTCGCCAGATTGCATCCACTTATAGCCAGCATCGCTGACCATCGGCACAATTTCTTCAGCAACGGCACCTTCCCCCGGCCAGAGTCCACGCACTGGTCTGCCAAAGTATTCTTCATACATCTCGACGCTTTTCTGCAAGTGGTAAACAACATCCTCAGGATGGTTGAAACGTTCCTGGGGCTTGATCGCGCTGGGGTTGCCAACCACTGCCAGATCCGTGTCATAAATCAAGGGCAAAATCGGGTGAGCGTAAGGGGTGGTGGTAACTTCGATGATGCCCTGGTCCTGCAGCTCTTTGTGGGTGGGGATGACTTTTGCCATCAATGTCCTGATTCCATCGAACAGAACGACTTTGTCTTCCTCACTGAAATCGCGGCCTTTGTCTACCAGTGCTTTGAAAGGCTCCTGCGACAGGTAATCAGGGTCAATCCAGGCGAGATTGAACCAGATCTGAAGATCACGGAAATCCTGCTCGGTAAAGGTCTCTACAGCAGCAGCAATCGCTGCCGCATCAGTGCCATTGCGTAAATCGAGCAGCTCCTGGTAACGAGGATGAACAGCGATAACATGGTCCCAATTGGCATCGAAGAAGCGGGTGAGAATGAAGGTCTTCTGGTCAACGGTCAGTTCGGCTGCCGGTACCTCAGCCAGTGTCCAGTAGAGATCTTTGGCACCATTATCAACGAAATCGACCAGCTGCTTGATCAGCGATGGGGTCAGATTAAAGGTCGCTTTCATGCCGGGATGCTGGTCAACGAGTTCTGCCATATCCAGATAGTCCTTCGTGGCATGCGCCCGCACCCAGGGGCGGGTGTAGACACCGTTTTCGTCTTTGTAATAAAGCGGCTGGTGCTGATGCCAGGTCAGGTTAACATATAGAGGCAATTCCTGAGTGGGTTCCTCTGTCTTCGCAGGTTCCGATGTCTGCGTTTCCTGCAAAACTGGAGTGTCTGTCGGAACCGGTTCAGTGCTTGGAGCACCGCAACCAGCCAGAACTGAGATGAGTAATAAAAAGCTTAGAACTTTAACCAATGTTTTCATATTTCTCCCATTAATTTCTTAGATCACGAATAATTACTTATTCAAAATAAAAATCATGGTTTGTCCGCCTTCGAGCACAGGGGCGACAGGGAAATCAGTTATGGAACCATTTTCTGCAAAATTGATCTCCTCAAACAACTGCTCACCCAACACACTTTCGACCTTCCAGTCTCCAGCAAGCGGACTTTCTTCGATCGAAATCGTGCAGTTTTCCATGGTTTGTACGCCCAGGTTCGCCATCACAAGAACAACCTGGTCTTCATAAACCCTTGCAACCGTATATAGTCGGCGGCAGGAGGAAGTGAAAGGCAGATAACTCCCTTTTTGCAGCGCAGGCAGCTGGTTGCGGGTGTTGACCAGGGTTTTGTACCAATTGAGCAATGATACCGGATCTGCGCTTTCGGTTTCAACGTTGGTCACTTCCCAACCTTTCGCCAATTCCTGCCAGGGCTTTGCACTGCTGAAGCCAGCATTGGCGTTAGCTGACCACTGCATCGGCTTGCGGATCAACTCATCAGGTTTCCCGCCAATCATGCCAATTTCTTCACCATAATAAATGTAGGGCGTACCGGGACCGGTAAGATATACAAAGGCAGCCAGTTTTTCCCGCTGCAATTTCTCGCTAAAGAAAGAGGCAACCCGCTGCTGGTCGTGATTGGTCAGGAAGGTGGCAAATTGCTGATCGGGGAAATATTCCAGCGTGTCCAGATAGCTCTTCATGATTCGGGAGGGATCGGGTGAATAGATGCCGCCGAGAATATCGGCCGCCAGGTCGAACATGAAGTATTCTTGCATACCACGGGTGGGCTGATTGTACTTTGCAATGACTTGAGTATCAGTCCAAACTTCACCCACCGTGTAGGCTTCGGGGTTGATTTCGAGGTAAAAATTGCGCCAATCCTGGAGCCAGGCGATGCTGCCCTTCGTGTCCTGTTGGGAATAATCATCTTCAAAAAGATAGCGGGCGGCATCCACGCGGAAGCCATCCACACCCAGGTCGAGCCAAAACTTTGACGCATCATAGATTGCTTCTGTCACTTTTGGCTCGTTATAATTCAGATCGGGCATGCCACTCCAAAAAGGAGCATAATAATAAGAACCGTTCGCCTGGTACCAGGAGTTCTGCCCCCAGGGTCCGGGCTTTCCGGGATTTGAATCTTCCCAGACATACCAGTTACGGTATTCACTGGCGGGATCCTGGGAGGAAATAAACCAGGGGTGTTCACTGGAAGTGTGATTGATCACAAAATCGATCACTACGCGAATACCGCGCTGGTGGCACGCTTCCAGAAGTTGCCGAAAGTCAGCCAGAGAGCCGTAATCAGGGTTGACTGCCTGGTAGTCAGTAACATCGTAGCCATGGTAGGAAGGTGAGGGCATGATCGGCATCAGCCAGATGCCACCAATACCGAGGTCGTCAGTGGTAGCAGGGTCGCCATCGTTGAGGTAATCCAACTGGGAGATGATACCCTGGAAATCGCCGATACCGTCTCCATTGCTGTCTTTGAAGGAACGCACAAAAATCTCGTAAAAGACAACCTCATTCCACCAGCCCATCGGGTTTTCTTCGACAGGTTCTTGTTCATTCCCGGTGGGTTCAGGCTCAGTTGTTTGCTCTGACTGCGTTGTCGCAGATGGCTGGGTTGTCGCTATTGGTTGAAAGGTTTGTACTACTGGCTTGCAGCTTGCCAAAATGAGAGAAGAAAAAATGACTACCAGAATGGTAAATTTAGATAATTTCATCTTTTGTTGCATCCTTATCCCTGATTAACTAAGGCTAATTTTACTTTACATTATGATACAGGCTTAGGAGATGAAACTGTCAGCCTGAGCAAAGCTAAGGATCTCGCCACATTTCCTGTAGGCTTCTTCGCGAACAAAACCGAGGATAAAAAGTAAAAATGATAAGACCGGCACAACCATTTTGGAGAATCAAAGCAGGGAATGTGACCTGTCCCATCATCACG
>DHUW01000090.1:11583-28970 GCA_002409365.1 Anaerolineaceae bacterium UBA5224
CGATCAAATATTCTCCTTCGCTCTGGGCGCTGTTGACATCACGGCTGACACGCCGGGAGCTCAACAACCCAGCGTCAAGGGGTTTGAGCAGGCTCTGTAGAAATCTGGGGTCGCTTTCTTCCAGCCAGCTCCACATAGTCTCTTTTGTTAATATCACCGGCATGCGGGGGTGGACCGGGCTGACATCTTCATTTGCATTCGTGGTAATCAGCGTGCAGGTAGTCAGACCTGGGATCCCCGGGAGTGAAGAAACACCGTTGTTCTGCCAATCGTCCCACAAACCTGCAAAAGCAAAAGGTGCCCCATTTTCGAGTTGAAAGTAGTAGGGAATAGATAGTTTCCCCGCTTTTTGCCACTCATAAAAACCATCCGATAAAATCAGGCAGCGTTTGTTCCTGAAGGAATTTCGGTAGGAGGGCTTTTCTGCCACGGTTTCAGCCCGGGCATTGATCATCTTGAATCCAATCGAGGGGTCTTTTGCCCAGAAGGGTACCAAACCCCATTTCATCCAAAGCACATTACGACTTTCCGGATTAATGACGGTAGGTACATCCTGTGAGGGAGCGACGTTGTAGCGCTTTTCCCAGTCCAGCGGCATTTGTCCCAGCGCCAATTGTGTGCGCAGGTCGTCCGAATCGATAGCCATGGTAAATCTTCCGCACATAGTTACCTCAGTATGTTTGATTATATTCCATCGGACTGTCAAATATTCTGGCTGCACATACTCCAGCACTCGTTTGGTTTTTCACTCAAGAAATGATATAATATTGTTGTACAAAGTTATTGAAAGGACAGCGAAATGAAAAAGATATTACCAATTAACCTTTTTTTAGCCTCACCCTTTTCCTAAGTCTGACTCCTCTTGATGCTTTAGTGTCTACATCCCATAATGTAACTATCAGTGCTCCAAAGTTAGTTTCGGATGGTTTATTTTTATTAGTTCCGCCTGTTCAAGTTTATGGTGTTCTTTCTTATCTTGATCGAGATGGTCAGACAGTGTTTGGCAGGAATTACTATTGCCTTGTTAGGGATTACGATTACTATTCTGTTGATGACACTCTATTCGTTTTCGAAACCAATCGTGAGGGATATTACGTTTCATCACCAATTGAAAACTTTGATACAGACAGTGACGATGGAAACCCACAGCTAGACATATACATTGCTTGTTTTACATATAATCCCACACTTCAACAGGTGGTTTTCAATACTGAAGGTGGAATAATTTATGGGTTTGCATCATCGGTTTCTTTAAATATCGGGGCAGTTACGTTGGTTGAGAAAAATTTGAATGTTACCTACTCAAATAGTAATTTACCTTCTATGTGGTTGTATGAAGATATTTTAAGGACCTATGAGAATTGGAATATTAATACAGGTTACATACCTCCTAGGATTTCTATTGTTTGGCAATATGGAGTAAACAGTTATCGTGGTTGTGAAAATGTTTCCTGTTTTATCACCGAGGTAAATTCTGTACACCCGTTTCCAGAGGCATATATAAGAAATCAAAGGCGAGATTCTGCAGATACTGTTGTTCATGAAACTGCACACGGTTATATGTATGATTACCAAGATGAGTTGGTTGGTTGTCCAGGTCAGCATGAAATAAAAAAGTTATCGACGCCTGGTTGCGCTTGGACCGAAGGTTGGGCTGAGTTTCTACCTTTGTACATGAATCAAGACCCTTGCTATGATTTTGGTTTAGGACCTTGCTCAGTTGGTGGAATCAATTTGGAAATACCAAATTTCAGAGATGACCCCGACATTTTTAACTTCGGTTCTGCCGTCGAAGGAAGAGTGGCTGGTGCACTCTATGATTTAACCGACGGAGAGAATGAAGAATTAGATAGAACCCATTTTTCCTTGTATAAGCTCGCAAAAACTCTATATCTTTTACCTGCGGAAAGGACCTTCTCGGATTTTTGGGTTACTTGGATTAACTTAGGGAATGGCTTCGATAGAGAGATAGATAGCACTTTCTTCTTGAACACCCTTGGAAGAAAGATATTCATACCACTTATTCAAAAAAGGTAGTTAAAATGAAAAGAATATCAATCGTCAGTTTTCTCATGTTGATGACACTCATCACAGCAGGTTGTACCTTTTCTAGCCAAGAATATTCCGTGGCAATCGAAAAATCATCAGAAGTCACTCAAAGCTTTATTTCTGGACCAGACACAAATTTCCATAAAGAAAGCGATGCGTTTGTTATCGAGCTGACTGTCACGCCTCCTGAGAACAATTCCGAGAATTGGACTGTTAATTGGGAGATTGAGTCGCTCAAACCTATTGAAGACGTTCTGGTCATTTTAAGCGTACTCCCAAAAGAAGCCTGCAATGTTGAAGTAGTAAACGTTGAGGGAGACGCAGTAAATGAAGAATGGATGAATGGTACGATAAATTCCAAGATGGATTTTCCGCTGGGTGGCATCACGACAATAACCTACATACTTTCACGATGTACGCAAACAGCAGAAGGTCGATTCGCTACGGTTAAGGTTGAATTGATGTATGGCGCAGAACAATTCGTCTTTGATGAGGTGGATTTGTATTGGGCACAAGGACAAGGCAGTGTGGTTTATAGTGGTAACCCTTTCCCGAATGAGACACTTGAGGATCCCATAGCAAAATTGACTCCCTGGTCATTCTATGAAATCACACCTGGAGAATTTTTGTTAACACCTGGAGTAACGCGACTTCCTCCGACACCGACTTGTACCTCGACAGCCGAACCACCCGGTCATACTGAAACACCTACGATTACCAGCGTTCCAGTGGATCCGACTCAACCCACACCTTATCCTTAATTAATGAGGGAGGGTAACTTCGCTAGCAAATATCAAAACCGTTGACGAAATTTAATTCAACGAGTATCATTATCAGTTGCCAGATAACCGTCTGGCAAATTTATGGGCGAGGGTAACCCCAGAGAGGGTGAGAGGCGCCCGGAGGAAAATATGGCTACAAAGCAAGACAATATCATTATTAAAGTTGAAAAACGCACACTAACCGGTAAAAAGGTTTCCCAGTTGCGCAACAAGGGCATTCTGCCCGGTGTGGTCTATGGACACAGGATCGATTCTTACCCGGTTCAAATGGATACCCACTCTACCACCCTTCTGATGAAGAAAATCACCCCAACCACCCTGATTACTCTTGACCAGGATGGAAAACAAACCAGAGTGATCATCCGCGATCGTACTTACGATGTGGTCACTGGTCACCTGCTTCACCTGGACTTTTTCGCGGTTTCGATGACCGAAAAGCTGCGCGCTAACGTCGCCATCGAATTGACCGGCAAAGCCCCAGTATTGGATGAAGTGCCCGGCTCCTTGATCAACCAGGTTTTGAATGAACTTGAAATCGAAGCCTTGCCTGCTGACATGCTTGAACGAATTGAAGTCGATATCAGCGGACTTGCCAGTGCAGAAGATAGTATCACCGTTGGTGACCTGAACCTGGGCGACAAGATCTCCGTACTTACTCCTCATGACGAAGTGATCGTTGCTGTCGGTTTTGTTGCCGAAGAGAAGGAAGAAGGCGGAGAAGTTGCAGAAGCTGGTGGCGAACCCGAGGTTATGGAAAAAGGCAAGAAGGAAGAAGAGGAAGCTTAATATTCTTCTTTTGCCTGAGAATGTTTTCAAAAAGACCTGTCCTACAGACAGGTCTTTTTTTTATAGAACTCCGAAAATTTGTCGGTGCTCCCAATCGGGAAGCGGCTTTCTTATGCAAGCATTTGCAGGAAGTCCGATGTCATTCGGGCTGTGGCACCCCACACAGTCTCGCCGTCATACTGTTTAAAATACAGGACATCAAAGTCAGTGCCTTCGTGAGTGTGCACCCGATATTCCCGATTGATTGGGTCGGCAAGCCAATCCAATGGGATCGAAAATACCCGGTCAACCTCATCAGGGTTGACGGTCAATGGCGTTGGCCAATCCACCACTGCCACCACTGGTGTGACCACAAAGCGTGTGATCATTGCCATGCGCGCCATACAGCCCAAAACTCTTGCCGCAGCCGGGTCCAGCCCAATTTCCTCCCGGGCTTCCCTCAGTGCTGTCTGTATTATATCGGTATCGCCCTCCTCCCATGACCCACCCGGGAAAGAAACCTGCCCGCTGTGGTCATGCAAGTGTACCGAACGCAGTGTATACACCAGGTGCCACTGCTCCCCCAGGCGGATCAGCGGCATCAGCACCGCTGCCGGAACCAGCCTGGGAATATTTTGATTTCGACTGATTCCTTCAAACTGCATGTCACTTTCCGCTTGTTTTGCCAGGCGTGCAGACAAATCTGAAGGCAGCTCAATCGTTGTCATACTCATCTGATTCCCCTTCAAAATTATTCAGTTGTGCCTGGATGGAACGGGCAAAAATGAGATAACCAGTATGTGCGACCATGCGGTCGACCGGTCTCAAGCGCCCCCAATCTGACTTGTAATGCCGCATAAGGATCTCGCAGACATCAATGAACGCAAAATCGCTGTGTGCAAGCGCTTTTAGCGTCAACTCTACCTGATTAATTGTCGGCAACAATGTGGCAAACTGCCCGCCTTCCTTCAGGCTGGCGCCAACCTGTTCGAGATAATCGTATGGATTGGGTAGATCGAGAAAGATCGCATCCAGGTAACGTTCCTCGAAACCCTGTTCCGCATCACCAGACTTGAACTCGACGTTTTTGTCCAATCCAAAAAGCTGCAAATTTTTTCGGGCGAGTGCCTGCGCTTCAGCGTTCCGTTCATAGGAATAGACTTTGCCTGTGTCTCCAACCAGGTATGCCAAAACTGTAGTCAGTCCGCCGGATCCGCCACCGCATTCCAGCACGCGCTTACCCGGACCTACCCCCAGCTTAAGGACAACGTAGCCAATGTCCTTTGGATACATGATCTGTGTAGTGCGCTTGATAGCCTGCACCAGGTCGGTCAGTCCAGGCTGCAGTACAAAAAAGGGATGTCCGCTGTGTGATTCGAGACGCGTGCCCCAGGGCTGACCGATGATATCGTCATGTTTGATCACACCCCGGTGGGTCATAAAAACTTCACCTGCCTTCATAATCAGCAGGTGATTTTTGTGCGTGGTGCCGTGTAGTTGGACCAGGTCGCCTTCTTTAACCAGGTTGGCCGGATCAGTCATGTCTGTGATTGCGTTTCTTGTCGCTTAACATATCAGGTTGAACCTGGGTGAACCAATGCCCCAGGAAAAGGAAAGACACACTTCCGATGATCCCGCCCGCCAGGTTGACCGGGCCCACACTCATGAAGGTGAAGCCAATGGTGCCAGAAGCAAGGTGACCGATCAGAAATCCGACCCAGGAGAGAACCAGGTAAAGCAGTAACCGGAGAATGCCGCCGTCTCGCCAGAGATGAAACAATGCGCCAAAAAGCGTTGCCAAGATGAATCCAAACAGGTAGGAAGAAATATTCATTCTTGTAGATTACCGTTCTTTACGAAAAATTGACTTGCAGCATCCTCCCTATGCTAAGGTCTGCCCAATCATAACATAAATTTTTTCCGCGGATCAGAGTGGTTGTGGTATAAATTAAACGATGTCAGAACTTTATCCCATTACTGACGAACTCGGCTTTAGAATCCTCACTCCAGAAACCTGGGGAGACTTTGAGAAAATGTTCTTACGCCACAAAGGTGTGAGCGGCGGATGCTGGTGCATGTATCACCAAGTCAGCAGCAGCCAGTTTCAAAAGCTGGATAAAGATGCCCGGCGCTTGTTACATCAAGAGCGTGTCAGCGAAGGTTTGGCAACTGGAATCCTGCTTTACAAAGATGCCACTGTCGTCGGTTGGGCGCAGTTCGGCAAGACAGTCAATTTGGAACAAATCCTGAGAACTCGTAAGTTAATTGCCTGGGTAAATGAAGGTAATCAGCTCCCCGAATGGTTTATCACCTGTCTGTTTGTTGATAAGGCTTATCGTAAGCAGGGTCTGCAAAAATACACTCTTAAATCAGCTATCAAAGCCATTGAGATGTTGGGCGGCGGTCTGACAGCTGGACTCCCATTCGATTTTCCAGAAGGTGGTCGTCCAGCCTACAATGGCAGTACCAGCCTTTTTGAAAGAGAAGGCTTTACAGTGGCGGCTCATCTTGGGCATCATGCTCTGCTCTTGAAAGAAATCTGATGTTTGCGGACAGTCATGCCCACCTCGATTTCGATTCTTTTGATGAAGATCGCGGGGTGGTGATTCAGCGGGCAAAAGATAATGAACTTCAATTCATCATCAATATCGCAATCGACTTACCTGCTGCCCGTCATTCCATTGAGTTAGCGAGAACCTATCCTGGTTTTATATTTGCCACCGCTGGCATTCATCCAAACTATTCAGCAAACCTGGTTGCTATACAATTCACTGATCTTGAGGAATTGGCATCCTCACATGAGGTTGTTGCTGTTGGAGAAATCGGGTTGGATTACTATCGCGATTACGCCACCCCGCAGCAACAGAGGATCGCGCTGGAGAAGCAACTCGGTATAGCGGCACAGCTCGATCTGCCCATTGTGATTCATGAACGCGCTTCGGCTCACGAGTTGGTGCCGATTCTTCTTGATTGGCACAAGAACCTGCCCACTAATTCTCGTGTAAAGACAAGCCCGGGTGTGATGCACGCTTTCAGTGCTGATCGGAGTTTTGTTGAACCACTGTTGGAACGTGGTTTTTGTTTTGGGATTGGCGGACCAGTGACCTACAAAAACGCTCCTGAGAAACAGGCTTTGGTATCCTCGCTGCCTTTGGAGAAGATTTTACTGGAAACGGATTGCCCCTTTATGCCCCCGCAAAAACATAGAGGCCAGCGGAACGAACCGTCCTTCATCCCTCTGATTGCTCAAAAAATCGCTGAAATTAAAGGATTAAGCGTTGAAGAAGTCGGCAATCAGTCGACCGACAACGCCTGCAGGGTTTTTCAATTAGTTTAATGGGCGGTCAGTCAACCTAAGAACCTTGGTAGTTCGTCGTTCAGATTCTTCGCATCTGCGTTTTAGGGTGAGGAGTTAATCACTCCTCCGGAATTTCGTAACAAGGCACAAAGGTTTGGTCGCTGAAGGGTGGGCGGACGTAACTGTTATCCATCTGGCGAGGTGGCAGTGACAGGACCTGGGGAGTGAGATCTTCATAAGGGACCTTACTCAGCAGGTGGCTGATGCAATTTAACCTTGCGCGCTTTTTATCATCCGCCTCAACTACATACCAGGGACTTAACTTGGTGTCTGTATAACGGAACATTTCGTCCTTGGCACGGGAATATTCCACCCAGCGTGTGCGGGATTCAAGGTCCATCGGGCTAAGTTTCCACTGGCGGGTGATATCGTCGATACGTGCTTGAAAACGGCGTTCCTGCTCTTCATTGCTTACCGAAAACCAATATTTGATCAAAATGATGCCGGAACGAATGAGCATCTTTTCAAACTCGGGTACGGTGCGGAAAAATTCTTCCACTTGTTCGGGTGTACAAAAACCCATAACGCGTTCCACACCGGACCGGTTATACCAGGAGCGGTCGAACAAGACGATTTCACCTGCAGCTGGTAAATACGCCACATAACGCTGAAAGTACCATTGGGTTTTCTCTTTTTCGGTCGGTACAGGCAGCGCAACTACACGCACAATTCTCGGGTTGAGTTTTTCGGTAATGCGCTTGATGACCCCACCTTTGCCGGCAGCATCACGTCCCTCGAAGAGGACCACCACTTTCAGACCTTTTTCTTTCACCCAATATTGCATCTTGACCAATTCGATCTGAAGT
The DNA here is from genome assembly GCA_002409365.1 of Anaerolineaceae bacterium UBA5224. GTDB lineage: Bacteria > Chloroflexota > Anaerolineae > Anaerolineales > Anaerolineaceae > Mesolinea. The sequence continues at coordinate 19,344 of DHUW01000090.1, forward strand.
TTTTCCAACTCTCTTTCGTAGATCTTATCCGGGATAGATTTCAGTTTGGCAGGGCGAACATCAGTATCACTCGGAGGCGAACTCACCGGTTTTTCAGGCACTTCATTAATGTCGGATTTCTGGGTCTTTTCTTTTGTATCGGATTTGGACTTCTTCTTTGCCATTCGAACCTCCTGACAGGGGACAGGGAAAAGGGAACGGGGAGCAAACTGCATTAATTATACGGCAGTTCCTGATATTGAAACATTTTTCAGTTTTGAACTCAAGGTATGTAAAGCGATTTACTGCCTGTATGGGAACCCTTTTACAGACGGTATGGCAATCATCCCTTACATCGAAACCTTCAGCAATGAAGAGCTAAATTTTTTCTCTTTTGTAATCCACAAAGCGATAACCCACACCTCGTTCGGTTAGAATGTATTTCGGGTTGGCAGGATCTACTTCCAACTTTTTCCGCAAATAATTAATATATAGACGCACGTAATGCGGTTCATTTTCATATTCATAACCCCAGACTTTATTGAGGATCTGATCGTGCGTCAAAACCCAACCGGCATTTTGTACCAGGTGATAAAGCAAACGGTACTCCGTCGGCCGTAGCTGTACCAGCTCGCCTTCCACCCAAACCTCGTGGCGGTCGAAATCGATTGTTAACCGGTCGTCAACCACAATTTTGCCAGTTTCTTCATCCCGGCTGAAATCTCCCCGCCGCAAAACAGCCTTGATCCGGCTGGTGAGCTCACGCGGGCTGAACGGTTTGGTCACATAATCATCCGCACCCAGCTCCAGCCCCTTGACTTTATCGTTTTCCTCACCTTTGGCGGTGAGCATAATGACCGGTGTGTTGCCAATCTCGCGGATCATTTTCAAAACAGTAAAGCCGTCCATATCGGGCATCATCACATCCAGCAAAACCAGGTCCGGCAAGGTGATGCGCAATTTTTCCATTGCCTGCGTGCCGTTATAGGCTTCCACCACTTCGAAACCATCCTGTTCCAGGTTCAAACGGATAATTTTTGCCAGTCCTTTTTCATCATCAACAACTAAAATGCGCTTTCGATTTTCCATTTGAACTCCTATGAAATTTCCACAAGTATTACACTGATATTATCCGGTCCGCCTGCCTGGTTAGCCATCTCACACAAGTGGTTGGCACGCTCATTTAGGGATCTGTTTGAATTAATTTCATTGATAATTTTATTTTCTGGAACCACATTCCATAAACCATCCGAACAAAGCATGAGATAGCCGGGAGAGAGAAGCTCACGATGTCCATGATCAACTTTGAAGCCATCGGTTTGACCAAGTGCCCGATAAAGAACATTCTTCTGTGGATGTGTCTCCGCATCAACCTGGCTGATCTGCCCAAGGTCCACCAAACGCTGAACTAACGAATGATCGCGGGTCAAAATTTCAACCTTGCCATCGTAACCCACCAGGTAGAGACGCGAGTCTCCGACATGAGCAAAACAAAGGGTCTTATCGATCACCAAAGCCGCGGTAAGTGTGCTGCCACCTCCGCTCACATTTACCAAAACGGCCTGCTGGGCTAGTTCGAAAGCCTGTTCAAGTGACGCTTCGATTTCTTCATAGGAGGCTGGATCGTCTGTTTGTTCCTGGATTTTTTGCAGAAGTTGAGCATTGAGCGTCTCAATAGCAATAGTGCTGGCGAGTTCGCCATTGAGGTGACCGCCCATACCGTCGGCAACTACAAAAAAGCCGACGCGCCTGGTTTGGTCGCGAAAGCCTTGCTCGAGGATAAACGATGAAGCGGCATCTTCCATATGATTGCGTGCAATCCCTACGGATTGTGCCAGGGCAGCCTGTATGCTCACCGGCTTATCAGGCTCAAAACTCTCCAGTTTAAGCTTTGATGTGTACTTGTTGTTCTTACGATTAAACAGACTCAATCCTCTACCACCTTGTAAGAATATCAGGGTTGGGGCGTACTTAGCTCCAATACCTGCATATAATTTTCAGCCGCCCAACCAGTTCGGGTTTTGTCGAGCAGAGCTTCACACTGCCACCAGGTATAGCCATCCTTTGCAACCGGACCACCAATGATCCTGAAGGCTTCTTCATCCAATGCTAAAAAATTAACCTCGCTGGATGTGCCAGCCTCAGCACGCATACGCAAGCCTAATCCCTGGGTGCCAACCACCTTAATGTAGCGACCAACCGCTACCACATCCGGAGGCAGAATGGATACATCTGCCAGAGTTGGGGTTGCCAAAACCGAAGTTGGTGAGAGTGTGGCCGTCTCAGTAGGTGCCGGCAGCAGTGTGACCTGGTATTGCGGTGTTGTTTGGACAGGTTGTGCCCGACCAGCTTGCTCAAGAAAGATCAGGTAAGCCACACCAATCAGTAAAAGCGCAAAAACAATTGCCGCAACGATGCTAAGGGGATGAATTTTTGGTCTTGTTCGCTGTTGGTCCATACTTTTTGGTTTATTGGTCTAGCTTTTTCCAGAATAAATCAAACTGACGGAAGAGCTCACCGCTGCGTTCAAAATGGGGCATACCCCTGGTATTGCGGCTGTGGAATGTTTTCCAGTTTGTTTTTTCGTTCAACAGTTGCGGGAGCATGTCAAAACTGATGCCCTCTTCATTATCATAGACCACAAAAACGGGGAGGGTAAGCTTCTCGTAATACTTTTCACGCACATTATCAACTTTCAGCTTCCCGCTCAAAAGCACCATGGGTGCAAAATGGGCACCAGCCTGGTGAGCAGAAGTGTAAGCCAGGTCGACCAACTCTCCTGGCACTGAATAGCTAAAGCGTTTATGGTAGAAAGCGTTAATTCTTGTTCTGCTGGCTAAAAGGTCATAGATGGGCAGGCTCCACAAGGGTACTTTTAAGTACGAGAGCAAAAGATTCTGTACTCTTTCTCGAAAAATCTGGGCATTGAGTGTGGTCGGACGAGGCATCTCGAAGCTGCGTGGATTGATCAGAACCAACGAGCGGACCCAATCAGGCTCGCCCAGGGCAGCCATGGATGCGAATGCGCTGGAATTACCAAGCGCGAGCACATGTGCCGGTTGACCGATCTGATTTTTGATGAAATCTGAAATTGCTTCCTGGTACATGGAGGGGCGATAAGGGCGATCAGATTTTTCCGAGCCGCCAAACCCGGGGAGATCAATAGCATAAACCGGACGGGAAGATCCAAAAGCTTCAAAAACAGGCAAAACATCGTAAAGTCCAGCATAGAGATGCAAACCATGGACCAGCAAAAGCGGTGTCCGGTCTCCCTGTCCATTAAAATAGTAGTTGATCGCGCCGGCTGTTGGAGAATGATAGGTGTGATGTTCAGCATTTAAGATAAGGTTGAGCTTGGCATGGTGATCTATATAGCGCTTGCTGTATAAAATCCAGCCAGCTTTTGCAGCTGTCAGGGCGGTAAATACGCCCAGCGCAGTCCAGCCGCCGCACTTACTAACTTTTTTATCCATAATGAATTCTCCTTTTATGGTTGCCAACGCTATTTCTTATTATATATGAAATTATGGCGAATACCTCTAAGCGTAGGGGGGACTCGTGTTCCTTGTTCCCTGTAATGGTAAAATCGTGTCGATGAAAAGATATCGAAGCAGTAGGCGGAAAAAGAGTAACTGGCGCTGGTTAATTTTGAGCCTTGGACTGGCAATCCTGCTTGCCAGCCTGGTGATCGGCTTGAAAGCCTGGATCGATTTCAAGGCATTGCCAAACCTCGTGCCAACCTACACCAGTCTGAATGGCATTCCTCTCGGCGGGCTGAACCATGAGGAGGCTGCCCAGCGCATCAACTCTGCCTATTCTCTTCCAGTTGAACTCCGCTACAACCAGGCACGCATGCAATTCACACCTGCCGAACTCGGTTTCACAATCGATGCAGAAGCAACCCTGGCACAGCTCGAAAACCAGGGAAATAAATTCTGGAGCACACTTTGGGGCAAGACCCAGGTGCCAGAGATTGCCAGGGAGTTGGACCTGGTTTACTCGCTGGATGAAATTAAATTGAATCAACTCCTTGACCAGGTTTTCAGCCTGCGTTACGATCAGCCTCCTTCCGCCCCCATACCGGTGCTTTACAGCACGAATTTCACCTCTGGTCAACCAGGTTACCAGGTGTTCTCTCTAACCCAGACGATCGAGCAGGTCAAAAACGCCCTGCTTTCCCCCTCCGAAAGAGTGGTTGAAGTGGGTGTTAGCGAACAACCCGCTCTTCCTCTGGATTGGCGCAACCTCGAAGTCATGCTGAAGCAAATCATCCTGCTGGAAAAGTTTGATGGACTGGCAGAGATCTACCTGCAGGACCTGCAGAGCGGACAAATCATGCACTTTGCTCTCCAGGACAACCAGGATGTGACAGCGGATGTGGCTTATTCGGCTGCCAGTACGATCAAAATACCGATCATGGTTTCAACCATGAAACGGATTGAAGATCCGCACCCCAACCAGGCATTAAACTGGATGCAGCAGATGATCACTGAATCGCTCAACCCGCCTGCTGATGGACTGATGAAAGCATATATGGACAACGACCGCGGTCCCCTGATAGTCACAGACGACCTGCGGGAACTGGGTTACGAAAACACTTTTCTGGCAGGTTATTTTGAACCAGGCTCACCTTTATTGGAACAAATCAACACGCCTGCCAATTCGCGCCGAGATGTCTACCTGGACCCTGATTTTTACAATCAGACTGTTCCCAGCGAAGCTGGGGACCTGCTGGCAAGGATCTATCACTGTGCTGCCGGAGACGAGCAGCAACTTTTCCCTGGTCAAGTGACCGCCAGCGAATGTGTACTCATGCTGGAGTATTTGAAAGGGAACAAAATCCTGGCATTGCTTGAAGCTGGCCTGCCTCCCGAAGCGACCATTGCCCACAAGCATGGCTGGACCAACGAAATGGACGGGTTGATCCACACCATGAGTGACAGCGCTGTAGTTTTTACGCCAGGTGGAGATTACGTGTTGGTGGTTTTTGCCCATACGCAGGACCAATTCCTCTACGATCCTGCGAATAACCTTTTTGCACGGCTCTCTCAATCAATTTATAATGCCTACAATCCAAACAACCAGGCTGCTTGGTATGAAAATTGAAACCAAATAGCTGGAGGGATAAGCAGATGCAATTGATCATGACCCATGAGCAAGCGGATTTTGACGCCCTGGCTTCCATGCTTGGTGCGCATTTGCTCGTGCCTGAGGCTTATGCCTTGCTTCCCCGGCAGATCAATCGCAACGGACGCGAGTTTTTGGATAAGTACGGTCAGGAACTGAGGTTCTCCACGATCAAGGACCTGCCTAACCAGGATATCGACCAGGTTTTCCTGGTGGACACCCAATCACTGATCACCTTACGCGGACTCACAGAACAAACAAAGGTCTGCGTCATTGATCATCACCCCCGCAAAAAACAATCCCATCCCGAGTGGGAGATGGTTTTGGAAACAAGCGGTGCTTGCTCTACCCTTCTGGTTGAAAAAATTCAAGATGCCAACCTGGATTTGAGCAACCTGGAAGCAACCACACTGCTCTTGGGCATCTATGAAGACACCGGCTCCCTTGGTTACAGCAACACCACCCCCCGGGACGCAAGAGCGGTCGCCTTTTTACTGGAGAAGGGCGCAGACCTGAATATCGTCTCCCGTTACCTCAACCCACCTCTATCAAACATACAACAGCAGTTATACGACCGCTTGCTAACCCATCTGGAAACACTCACAGTTGAGGGTTTAACCATCCTGGTTGCCAGCGCTGAAGCATTCGATCTGAATGATGAAATTTCTTCGGTGGCGCATAAGTTACGCGACTTTCTTGACCCGGATGGGCTTGTACTGGTGGTTTCTACCAGACAGGGTGTGCGCCTGGTGGCCCGCTCAACGACCGATCACCTGGACGTCGGCCGCTTGGCACGGCATTTTAAAGGGGGCGGGCACAAACGCGCTTCCTCTGCATTGATTCGCCCCGAAGACCGACCTACATCTGCCAATACCCGCTTGTTAATGCAGCAGACAATAGAGGAAGTGCATCGTTATCTGCCTGTGGTGGTGACCCCTGAAGTGAAAGTGCGCCAGATCATGTCCCCGGACCCGCTGGTGCTCAACCCGACCTTGACCGCCCAGGAAGCTGCCCGTCTGATGAACCGCTATGGTTATGAAGGCTACCCGGTGGTGAAGGACGGGAAAATCATCGGCTTGCTTACCCGACGCAACGTGGATCGTGCCCTCCAGCACAACCTGAACAAGTGCGTAGAAGACCTCATGGAAGCTGGCGAGATCCGTGTTTTTCCGGATGACTCCCTGGCGCGTCTCAAGGAGATCATGGCGAACACTGGTTGGGGACAGGTGCCGGTGGTAGACCCCGAAAGTGGCGATGTGGTAGGCATTGTGACACGTACAGACCTGATCAGTACTTTGAACGAAAACGGCAAACCCTTGCCGCAATCCGAGATGATGGAAGCACTGGACAAAGCGCTCACCTCAGAACGAAAAACCCTGCTCATGGCTGTGGCAGAGCAAGCCACATTGCAGAAACTGCCGGCATATATCGTCGGCGGCTTCGTGCGGGATTTACTTTTAAAACGTCCCAGCCAGGATTTTGATATCGTCCTCGAAGGTGATGCCATCGAATTTGCCGATCACCTGGTGAGCATCTATGGCGGTCGCGCCGTAGTACACCGACGATTCGGTACTGCAAAGTGGATCCTTTCTGAAAATCGTGACGAAATTCTACACAAATTAGGGATACCTGATGCCAGTGAGGGTGCCATACCGGAGCACCTGGATCTGATCAGCGCCCGTACTGAGTTTTACGACCGCCCAGCTGCCCTGCCCGTGGTTGAGCGCAGCAGCATCAAGATGGACCTGCACAGGCGTGACTTCACCATCAATACCCTGGCACTGCGATTGGATGGCGAATATCTTGGGCAATTATTCGACTTTTGGGGCGGATACGATGATCTGATGCAGGGACAAATTCGTGTTCTGCATGCCCTCTCATTCGTGGATGACGCTACCCGAATGCTACGCGCAGTGCGCTTCGCTGAACGCTTTGGCTTCGAGATCGAAACCCGTACCCTCAGTTTGCTCAAAGCTAGCCTACCCCTGATCGATCAGCTTTCCGGAGCCCGTATCCAGCACGAACTTGACTTGATCTTCCTGGAAGGAAAAGTCACTCAGATCATGCAGACCCTGCAAGACCTGGGCATTCTGGCTGCCATTCACCCAAAACTAAACTGGACCGATCTGCAGCAAAGGCGCGTGCAGTTGGCTGCAGAGCATGTCGATGACAACAGTTTAAACCTCAAAGACTTCCAAACTGCCCTCTGGATGCTCTGGCTGGAGGTTTATCCTGAGGAGACAATCACCGAAATCGGTAAACGCCTGCGGCTCACTGCGCACCTGGTCGAGTTGATAAGGAAGACTGCTCAATTGCGGGAGCTTTTGCCCGCTCTTGTGCAACTAAAACCCAGTCAGATCACCCAGACCGTGGCGACTTACCCCGAACTTGTCATCCGTACGGTCATCTTCTCAAACGAGAATCAGGCTCGGGTGCAGCCACTGCAGGATTACCTGGAAACTTTTCGGCGGATAAGAGCGTACACAACGGGTGAAGGTCTGAAAGCGCGTGGGTTACCGCCTTCACCGCTTTATGACACCATCCTCTCAGAATTGAACGCTGCCTGGCTGGATGGCAGTATCAACAGTTACGATGAAGAAGTTGCGCTGCTGGAGCGCTTGCTGAAGACGGAATGAGCATACAGATCTTACCAGAATCGACTTATCAAATACCGGATGGAGACGTAGTTCGCATCCGACAGGCGCACGAAGATGACTTGCCTGGTATGGAGTGGGATGGCGAATACGCGCACTTTCGACGGCTATACAAACAGCATTTCCAAAACAGCCGCAGCGGCAATACCCTGATCTGGGTTGCCGAGAATGAAGAAGGCGAGATCGTCGGTCAGGTTTTTCTTTCACTTTTATCGAACCAGTCAGAACTGGCGGATGGCATTCACCGCGCTTACTTGTTTTCTTTCCGGCTCAAACCTGCCTATCGCAACCATGGATTGGGCGGACATATTCTTGAATTTATGGAGAGTTACCTCCTCAAGCGTGGATTCGACACCTTACGGATTAACGTTGCCCGTGATAATCTCTTGGCAAGACGCATGTATGAGAGACATGGTTACAGAGTGGTAGGTCCCGAAGAGGGTCGCTGGCACTACCAGGATCAATATGGACATTGGCAAGCTGTCCATGAACCTGCCTGGCGAATGTTGAAGAAACTAAAATAATCCCCCTTTAAGTTAGAAAAAAGCTTAATCCTCGTCGTCTTTAGGCATACTTTCATTCAAAGTGGTGTCAAAAGAACTTTCTGCCGCTTCTTCCACAGATCTTTCTGCCGCTGTTTCCACAGAATTTTCGACTTCCGGTTCAGTTGTTTCCCTGGCAGCAAGTGTGTCCTTAACTATTTTGGAAAGCTCTTCATAGTCTTCGTCTTTAAGTTGACGGGGAATACCAAAAATGCGTGTGCCTTGTTTTGAATTGAGATAGAGCCCTTCTTTGGTCTCTTCAGTGGCAATGACTGAGCCTAGCGGCACCCTGGTTTCCGGATAGTTGGGTTGGTTCTGAACGAACACACCATCTTCCAAAGTGAGGGTATAGTGCTCCCAGATATCGCTGCGCTGTCGGATTGAACGCACGGCAACCAGGACAAGCAGAATGGGAATTGCTATGATCGCCAGCCAGGGCGGTTTGCCAGTACCCCCAATGCTCTGGAGTGCAAAGATCACCACCAGGGCGATTACACCAGTGATTCCGTAGAGCAGAATAACACTGCGCTTCTGCTTGGCTAATTTATTAGGATCGAGAAAATAGGTTTTGGTCATAATACCTCCGCGTCAATTATACGTTGAACTGAGGCAATTTGTCATTCTGGATCAGATAAAAAAGAATTACGGAGGTACGAGGCTTTCGAGATTGCACTGGCAGATCCCACGTCCTCAGCTAAGTTGGCGAGCAGCATAGTAGGTAGGTTGAGGTTCTCACGTTAAGACATAATTTAGCTCTTTGATTTAGGTGATAAAATGCCCAAAATCCTTGCCAAAACCTTTAAAATCTCTGATATAATAGGCGCTCACGCGGAGAGGTCGCATAGTTGGCCTAGTGCGCTCGCTTGGAAAGCGAGTATACCTCACGGTATCGCGGGTTCGAATCCCGCCCTCTCCGCCTCGACCACCTTTCCAGGTGGTTTTTATTTTTAACACTATAATCATGCCATGAAAAAGTACCGCAAGATGTTATCGAATTGGCAGGCTGACCCTATTCAGGATCTGATGCGGTTGATTGAGACCCAGAGCAAAACCACCTTGGTGAACTGGGCTGTTGATTATGCTGAAATCCATTTTCTGCCCATCTATTACAGGCCTTACACTCTGGATAACAGACCTCAACTGGCACTGGATTATGCCCGCAAATGGCTGAACAAGGAGGTGAAACTCCCTGAAGTCAAAAAGTACATTATGGGTTGCCACCAGGCTGCAAACGATGCAGAAGGTAACCCGGCTGCCCAGGCAGCAGCCAGGGCAATTGGGCAGGCTGCTTCGAGCATTCACAGTGCTATGCATTCACTTGGTCT
>DHUW01000090.1:29250-32264 GCA_002409365.1 Anaerolineaceae bacterium UBA5224
GCCATTGAGAACGAACCTGATCCGGTCAAAGTCAAGTGGTTTTGTTGAATCAATAATGCTTTTGCCTGCTTAGACAATAATTTTCTTCCGGAGACTACTTCTTGTATACTCACCTGTATACAACAGTTTTCGAAAGGAGACTACCATGAAAATTTGTCCAGTATGCCGAACCGAAAACGCGGTCAACGCCATGTTTTGTGTCAAGTGTGGCGAACCTCTGCTCAATAAACCCGTTGAAAAGGACGCACCCGCATTTCCTGAAGAAGAAATGAAAACTCGTGGCGTTTCCCCTGAAATACCTAAAGCTGTTTTTGCAGCCACCTCTGCAAATGAGGGTAAGCCGATAATTGTCCCTAAAATGGAAGAAAAAGTCCCGTCTGAAACGAGTCGTGAACTCGAGGAATCCGATGAGGTTGGAGAAAAAAACAAAGAGGACAAAAAAGGCAAAAAAGACGAGGAAGATATCGAAGATATCTACAAGCTGGAATAGCTTGAAGATCAGGAAACGCCTGAAGTCACCGTAAAAAAACCAATCCTCCGTCTATCAAACATGGAGGGTTGGTTTTTTATGGATCGAGTTCAGTTGGGTTTCCAGTCAATCCAACATGTCAGTCTCAACTTGTTCCTTTCCGGTTCATTGTGGATCTCATGGAACCAGCCCTTTCTCATTCATTGAGTCCATAATAGAGCACTTCCAGAGCCCCTAAACTAAGACTATAAAAGAAGACCCTCTTTTTTGGCACGAGGTTCTTGTTTACTCCAAATTCAATTCAAACTCAATCTCATGTTTCAGAGGAATATCAAAATTACCTGTTAAAGGAATACTTGGCTTTAGCTTTCTTGAAAGGTCTAAGGCATTGCGATAAAGGTTTGTCATATCAAAACCAAGTTTCTGATAAAACTTCAGGGCATAGATATTATCATTGGTTGTGATCAATTTTAGTCTGGTGCATCCCAGACTTTTTGCCTTTTCAATCACTTTCTTTACTAGGCTTGTACCTATTCCTTGTTTTTCTTTCAGGCTATCCATGGACATGATTTCACATTCATGACCTTTCACCCTGTAGGTTACTAATCCAATGATCTCCTTACTATCATATACGACAAAGCCATCGAGTTCAGTCATATCAACAACTTTCCCCCTGACCACCATAGACGTGGAGAACCAATGAGAACTGATAAACTGGTTAACTTCATCTCTATTCTCGGAAGTAATCGTCATCATTTCCATATCTTTTTTCTCCGACTGTCAATCCTTGATGAAGTATTAATTTCCCATCTTCTCGAAATAACAAAAGGACGCAAAATACTAAAGATCAAGCCCACCAGTATCAAATCACCTTAATAAACTGGACCTGCAAGGATTTTTGGGAACGAATCGCTATAATTGACGGTCCAACCAATCCAGCATTGCCGAGATTACTTCATCTTTCTCCGGTTCGTTATGGATCTCATGGAAAAGCCCTTCCCACTCCCGGTAAGTCACTCTATCTCCATGCATCCTGGCAAATTGGCGCGAGCATTCCACGGGGCAAATCTCATCAGCACTTCCATGAGCCAGGTAGAGCGGCAGATGCCATTCTTCAGCATGGTTTAACACATAATCTACACCATCGAGAATAAAGCCTCCTAATTCCGCGTTCCCTTTATTATGAACGAGTGGATCCTCCTGATAATTTGTTATCACCTGGGCATCCCGGGAAAGTGCAGCAAGGTTCAATTCGCTATTCACAGTCAACTTGGGCAGAGTTGGCTTGAGAATTTTCACTAAAAATTTTTGTTTGTTTGAAACCTTACTTTGATCAAGAATAGGTGCGGAGGCAATAATGCCATTAACTGCTTCTTTACTCTTGAGGCCATAAAAAAGCACCTCCATACCTCCCAGGCTATGTCCGTAAAGATAAACCGGTTTTCCTGGTGCGAGCTCTTTGGCAAGTCGTACAGCTTTTTCAATATCTCTCAAAAGCGAATTGTCAGGTGCAATGACACCTCTTTTGCCAGTGCTCTTGCCATGCCCTTGCTGATCAAAACCCATCAAGGTAAATCCCCTTTTCGAAAAATCTTCAGCAACATGTTCATAGCGCTGAATGTGTTCACCAATTCCATGCACCAGCACGACCACTGCCTTGGACGAGGTTGGATCTTGCTTTATCTTGCCCCAAAGCTGTTCACCACTGACCGAAGTTATTGTCAATTGACGTTCCATCATCCCACCTAAAGACTAAAAATTACATATTGCTTAAGAAAACGATCGATCGTGTCATAAAAATCAACCAGGGTGGTCTTTTTACGGAAACCATGCCCTTCGCCCTCGTAAAGCTTGTAGATATGGGGCACTTTGTTGGCTTTCAGAATGTTCACCATCGAATCCGATTGTTCCACCGGTACGACTTTGTCATCACTGCCCTGGAAGATGGCCACTGCATCCCGAATTTTATCAGCGTGAAATACCGGTGACCAGTCATGATATTTTTCTGCTGCTTCTGGGAGTTTACCTACCATCGATTCCGTGTAATGGGCTTCAAATTTGTGGGTTTCCATATCCAACAGGAAAAAGTTCGAGACACCATAGGAACACAAACCAGCTTTGAAGAAACCAGGGTGATTCACCAGCGCGTTCAAAACAGTCAACCCGCCAGCACTGCCGCCCTTGATCACCAGTTTTTTCGGGTCAGCCAATCCGGCATTTACCAATGCCTGTGTGCCTTCGATCGCATCCTGCGTGTCGAGCCTGCCCCAATTACCTTTGAGTGCATCGCGATAGTTCCTGCCATAGCCAGTGCTCCCGCGGTAATTGACCGCAAAGTAAGCGTATCCGCGGCTGGTAAAGTAGGTGGCTTCCATGTTGAAGGCATTGAAAACCTGCGAGGTGGGACCGCCGTGGATGTAAACAATCAGCGGAGGTGCGCCATCAGCAGTGCAGTTGGGGTTGGTGGGAGGGTAGTAAAGCCCATGCACCAAGACACCGTCTGAAGAAGTCCAGCTAAAGGGTTGCGGTGATGCAAAATCGTCCC
>DHUW01000090.1:32530-79476 GCA_002409365.1 Anaerolineaceae bacterium UBA5224
AGTCTGCCATCAGGTGAAAGCGAGGGCTGTTCTAGCAGGCTAAAGATACCGGTGTCGATTCTCTCAACTTGCTGTGTTTGAAGATCCACTTTCTGGAGGTTGACCATACCCTGATGATTGAGCAGGTAAAAAATCGACCTACCATCAGACGTCCAGTTGATTGTCCGTTGTCCCTGGACCCAGGCTGGTGGGAGTAGGTTTAGATTTTCGAGCAGCGTCTGACGATTGTCGAGTTCCAAATCCAGCACAACCAGATCATCAAATTCAGCAGTGTTTTGCAGCCAGGCGAGCTTGCTGCCATCCGGAGAAAAGGCAGGTTGGAAAACCGCCACATTGTCATCGCCGGCGATGTGTTTGACTGCCTCCAGGCTGGTGCCGCCTTCATTCAAGACTCCCAGCATCAGACGGGAGCCATCCCACGGCATGTTGGGGTGATCCCACTCCACCCAGGCTAAGAGCGAGCCATCGGGACTAAGCGTGGGGTGCATATAAAAATCGGCGCCTTTTTGAAGAATGGCAGGCCATTCTGAGCCATCAGCCGGGACGCTGGCGATCACATCACGTTCTTCGTAAGTATGCACGAAAACAACAAAACGTTCTTTCGGATCAAGCACCGGCGATGCACAGCCACCGAATCCAGGAGTAAGCGGTCTTGGCAAGCCTGTACCGTATGGTTTGGAATAGAGCCTTCCGCCCTTATCGCAGAAGATCACGCCCTTATTTCCAGCGAAGAAGTCACCGCCCCCATATCCAACCGCGCCAGCAGGATTGAACTCACCACTCAGGTTCCATGGCGCTTCATTTTCCCGCCAGGCAAAAAGACTGGTCTTGCCATCTTGTGATTGGGACCAGACCAGAGTTTTTCCATCTGGTGAGAATTGGACATCGTTCAGGCGGATTCCCCCCGCGATCATCGCTGGGGAAACTGGGCTGGGCCAAAGCCCATAGGGGACTTTTTGTTTGCTCATGCTTCACCTCGTTGGCAAGTTTTCTTCATTATACACATGTGAGAGAGGAATTTTTGTATGAAGGGGTTTAAGTCTTCCTACAAGATTGGCAAAGGTTAGCTGCAAGCAATGATACAAGCCTCTCCATACAGCTTGCTGGTTTTCAAACCCAGTCCATACCCTGTAAATGGTTTTTTCTTCAAGAAATCATTTGACGCGCCTGAAAGTGCGTGCTAAAATATCAGTCCCTTCGCGGGCGCGTAGCTCAATGGCAGAGCAGCGGCCTTTTAAGCCGTTTGTTGAGGGTTCGATCCCCTCCGCGCTCATTTTTTATTTAACCTTCGGTGATCACAGGTAGAACAAAATGATTGTCCCCAATATCAAAAATGGTGTGAGAGCCTGCGCATTGTTAAAACTCTGATAGCGTTTGGTAAAGATCAAACTGATCATCCAGAGGAACGAGTAGGCACTAAACAGAAGAAGTCCAAGTATGAGACCAACGGCAATTGCCGGCCAACCGCTCAGAAGCCCCAGGATCGTTCCGAACACAACATCCCCAAAACCAAATGGCACTTGATTGATGGCTTTATGCCTTAATTTGCCGACAACCTTTCCAAACACCACTCCCAAAAAATAAAATGCCAGCATGATCAACATACCGCCCAACGCCCCGTGTAAAGCGCCCAAAAGACCATGGAAATAAATGCCATATATAAGGAAAAGAATAAATCCAACCACGCTGGTTTCAATCAGGACCAGCCTGTGTTCAAAATCGATAACTACGATCAATCCCAAATAGATCAAAAGCGGTATTGTTGCCCAATAATTCAGCCCGTGAAATGGAAAGAAATTGAGCAAAACCGACAGAACTATGCTGCTAATAAGTACAATGCTGTATCTTGATGTACGTTTCTGGCTGCAATGAGGACATTGCCGCGCTAACAAATATTCTTTTAGGCTGTAAGGATGTTCACATTCCGGGCAAACCGGCTGGCTTAAGCGCCTGGAGGTTGGCAAAACATCCGCCAGATAATTGATCAGAACTCCGATGATGAATCCAATAGCAATTTTGATTAAAAATGAAGGGATTTCTGAAAATTCAAAGTACAATGGATGTAGATAGATTTCCATAGCATTTTTTACAATACATAAGTTCATTTGTTGTCCATCTCATTAATCATATTTATTTAGTATATCATTTAAGAATAAATTATTATAATTTAATATCAATATTCGTTATAAAGGATATTTAATTACCAGATTACTTGACTTACAAATAATTGGACGATACAATTGCATCGTAAAAATATCCACTTATTCACAAAAGAATAAGAACCTAGAGAAGCGGAGTATATGTAACATGTTGTATCAAGCTTATTTTTGGTTGAAAAATTTTCTTGGCACATTGCGCCAGGAAGAAGGTCAGGGTCTTGTTGAGTATGCCTTGATCTTGGTACTCATTGCCATTGTCGTCATCGTTGTTTTGCGGGCTGTTGGCGTTGAGGTTACTGGTGTCTTCGAGGACATCGTAACCGCTCTTTCAGGCGCAACCACTCCCTAAGAGTCTTTGTTTTCAACTCTCATAAAGTCTCTGGCAACGGAGACTTTATGAGAAAGTTTGATAACAAATCCCTTTTTACTTGTCCATCACCTTCCTTTTTATTAGAATGGACTGAATTAACAAATATTAATAATCGCTACTTGATTATTATTCATAATTTGTTGCTAATTTACAGTAACACATTATTCCAGATCACAGATTCGAGATAGATTGTGTCTATGCCGAAGAAAAAAAATAAATACTTGTCCACAGCAGCAAAGCTGTTTCTTGCTACCACCTTATTGATCACCGCTGTTGGATTTAATCTTCCCCCATCCCAACCAGAAGAGGTTTTTGCCCAGGCTGTATCTACCTGTCTCAACCGGTCAAATATTTCTCCGGAGGATCTTCATTGGGTCTATGTGCCTGAGTCAGCTGACGAACTTTATACCGAAGAGCCCTACTACTATCTCGCAGGACAGTTGATCACCGAAGGGATCGTTGACGCCAGTTTTTGCCCTTCAGGTGGTCTGATGCTCAATGGATACGCCAATGCCTGTGGTATGGCAGCTGCCTTTGATGAGGTCGTTGCTGTTCAAAATTTAGTAAACGAACCAATTCTTCAAGCTTTTAAGGATATTGGTACACCCCCAGTCTTGCTTAAGCAACTCATCCGCCAGGAAAGTCAATTCTGGCCATCAAACCCTGATGAAATTCATTATGGTTATGGTCATATGACTAATATCGGAATACGCAATGCTATTCAGTGGAATTATGATCTTGATCAAAAGGTTTGCCCTGCTGGTGCCACTTGTGACACCGATTACCTGATCGCTAACGATATTCTCGAGTCTCTGGTGGCAACCTGCCCCGACTGTCCACATGGGGTGGATGTAGAAGCTGCAAGCCGAAGTGTTGACATATTAGCAGAATCATTGCTTGGCTACTGTTACCAGACAGCACTTTTAGTTTTTAACGCGACCGGATGGCATTCCAGCCTGGTTGTAGATTACGCAACCATTTGGAAGTTGACTCTTATGAATTACAATTCGGGTTCACCTTGCACTTACAATACTCTCGTAAATACTTTCGAATTCACGCAAGGTCCCATTCGTTGGTCGGATATCACAGCCAATGTGACAGGAACGACATGTCGCCGAGGCTTGGAATATGCCAATCAAATTACCGCCAAAGCCTTCAATTTTCCGCCACCTGAATAGCATTTAAATGGGTGCTAACAAGTTGTTGTACTTCTTGGTAATTTGAGTTATTTTATAACAATTAAGATAATTGAGGTACAATCTTTATCACCAGAGAGCGAATGGTTCAATGAATAATTGACAAGGGGCTTTTCTCGATGATTGATTCTGGTTGCCTTTGACACTTGACTTAAGCCTTTTAAAAAAAGCAGCTACGCTTGTAAGCACAGTCAAGATCTTGCTCACAGGAGAACGAATAAAGGTACGAGATGAAAATTAAATCTCTTGACCATCAGGAAAAGCGAACTTGCCATTCTGCCCAGGCATTGACAGAATTCGCTTTAGTACTGCCTATCTTGCTGATCCTTGTACTGGGAGCGATGGATTTGGGACGACTTTTTTATTACAAGATTGTCCTGACAAACGCCGCCAGGGAAGGAGCTAATTATCTCTCACGCAATCCCGAGGTTATGACTTGCTATTCTGGGGTTTGTTATTACGAGAATACCTGGGAAGCTATTGAAACCGAAGGACAGAGTTCTGGAGTCACTATTTCTGTCGATGAAGTGGATTGGGAGTACACGAACTGCTGTAATGTTGGTGAGTTTGTGGCAATCTCCATTGAAAAAGAAGTGGATCTAATTTTTGATGGATTTTTACGAACGATGCATATCATCTATGGTCCCATAACAGTGAGCGCATCGGTCAGAATGGTGGTGCATCAATGAAGAGGCAGCACTTAAGAGCCCAGGCATTGGTTGAGTTTGCATTGATCCTTCCTATCGCTTTATTTTTGATTTTAGGGTTTTTGGACCTTGGCAGGGCAATATTCAATTACGCAACAATTTCCAATATGGTGCGTGAAGGTGCTCGCTACGCCATCGTTGATTCAACGGCTGCCGGTACCAACAACACAGATCCTCCTTACCAGGAGACGATCGCCAGAATAAATTATTTTGCTTTTTCGCTACCTAAAGTCGATACGACCCCGACTAATATGCCTTGCTTTACAAAAGACACTACGGGGCAGGACGCTACCTGCACATTCACTGGTGAAGATATCATAATTGATATTACCAGGATATGGAACGGTAAATCTTATGAAAACATACAGGTAGAGGCGACATTTGCATTTAAACCTGTCACACCTTTTATAGCACACTTGCTTGCCGGTGCACCCAGCATTGATCTGGTGGCACGATCCACCATGCGTTTGTCTGGTTCGGTCAGATGATTAGAAAGTCTTTATAGAGGAGACTGAAATGAAAAAAATAATTGGTCACAAATTGGAACATGGCCAGATTATCCCTGTTCTTGCAGTAGGAACTTTTCTTTTAGCGGCAATGGCAGTTTTGCTGCTGGATGTCGGTGCCATGCTGGTTTACCGTCGGTCAGCGCAAAATGCAGCAGATGCAGGCGCCCTTGCTGGTGCACGGATCCTTTGCAGCAACCAGGACCCCGATTTACCATCACAGGCTATTGGCGATGAGATTCTTCATTACACCGAAGTAGAAAACCATGCCACCCTGGTCGAATGGTATTTCACTGACGAAAACATCGGCGATACCGTTGGTTTACGTAAAGGAGAAATAGTAGTAACTGCTGAGGTCGAACACGAATCTTTCTTCGCGAAAATATTCGGCGATGATATCTTGTCTGCCAAAGCCACCGCAGGTGCTGGTTGCTTTCCATATCAAGCTGACATTGTCTTGCCGATCGCATGGTCCTGCCGACCGCCAGCTGCAGGATCAGCATCAGAGGATTGCGACATTATCAAGGTTGATTATGCCACGGTTGAGGAAATCGCTAATAACCACCTGCCCAGATTCCCTCTTCTTCCGGGTGTAGATCCAACAGATGCTCAGGCAAGGGCGATCAGCGAAGATATGTTCGCTGTTTACCAGGACCGTACCTATATTGTTATGGAATCTGATAAAGTGTGCGGTGACCCAACTGTAGACCCAAATACGATCAACTGTGATTGGTTGGACGATGGTGTTTCTCGAAACCAACTTGAAAGCGGCGGTAACCGGGGATGGTTGAACCTTGAAGGTGGACCAAGCAGCGCAAATCACTTGCGGGAATGGATTGAGCATGGTGCCTCGTCAATAATCCAACCTCATACCTGGCTCAATGGTATTCCAGGAAATAAGGCCTCAGTTTATACCTCTCTTAATACCCGGCTTGATGAGATTGTCTGGGTGCCTGTATTCAACGTGATTTGTGGAGAATATCCAACCAACGCATGCTATGATGCAGCTCATGAATCCACTCCTCCAGGTCTTCCGCTTGACCCAGGACAACAATGTAATGTGGTACAAGGTTCAACAGATAATTTTTATTATCACATTATTACTTTCGCGCCATTTATGCCAACCTGCGTTCAGAAGCCTGGAAATGGTGAAGAGTGTCCTGGTTTTGCTTTAGCACAATTAAACAACCCTGATCCACAACATCCTGACGACCCCACGAAGTCAACTATTCCTGACAATACCCTTACCTTTGAAGGATATTTTGTAGACCCTGAAACACTTGGTGAAGGTGTCAGTTATGGCGCGGATCTGGGTATTTACACAGTATCATTGACCAGATAATCATCAAATTCATGGAGGTTTTCATTGTCTAAAAAAGTTAATGTAATTTTCATTGTTATTGTCGGGATTATCCTGATAGCGATTGGTGTCTTCGCTAGTTACGCCCTTATACAAGGTTTTCGAGGCGGCCAGCAACCTTCTTTTATCCAGGCAGAGACGATCAAGACAGACGTCGTTGTTGTGACCAGGGACCTTTTCCTGGGTGACAAACTCACAGAAAACGATGTGAAACTTTCCTCAGTACCGGTTGAAGTTGTCCCTCGCAACGCAATGACCGATACTGCAGCCGTTGTGGGAAAGATTATAAAGACTGACATGATCCAGGGCGAAATGGTGCTTTTGCATAATCTTGCCGATCCCACTAATAACAATGGCGATCTCAGTCTTGTCCTTAGCGAAGAACATGTCATGCTCGCCTTCCCGGCTGATGATCTCATGAGCCGTGAAAGTATGATCCAGCGCGGTGACATAGTTGATATCTTCGCCACATTTAAGGAAGAGGTTAAAACCATTGGTGAGACTCAGACCGAACCAACTGAGCCTCAAATGAGAACCTTTACAGTTGACACTATGCAGAAAGTCGGTATAACTGCCTTAGTTCTTGAGGTCATTGAGGACGAAAATACAGCAACTAACCTTCAGCCAGGTCAAACTGGTGCAGATACGATTGTTAAACCCAAGTCCAAAATTCTGGCATACCTCCTTGCGTTAAAACCACAGGATGCACTGGTTTTAAAACATCTGAAAGATACAGGTGCCATCTTTGATATTGTGTTGAGAGCACCGACTTCCACAGTCCAGTTCGACCTGACCCCTGTCACCGAAGAATACATTATCGAATTTTACGGACTTGAAATCTTACCTTGATGGGAGAAATACGCTGATAATATGCCTACAAAAAAAACATCCCCTGAGCTTCTGCTGGTCTCAAACGACTCCTCTCTAATTGAAGCTACACGAAACAGCCTTGCCTCAAACGGCCCTGATTACTTAAATGTAATCAAGGGTTCTCGTGAGACTCTTAATCGGACCATTGACGCAACGCGACCGCAAGTAATTCTCTTGGATTTAAATTATGCTCCTGAGCCAATTATTTTGATTCAAGAGCTTGTCAATAAATATCCGCAAATCGCTATCATTCCCATACTTTCCGAAGAGCGTATGGTGGATGCCGATAAGGTTTTGTTGACTGGTGCACGTACCTTCGTCAAATATCCCTACCAGCAAGACGCCCTGACAATCACGGTAAGCCGTGCCATAGCGATGATGCGTACAGAAGCACTGTTTGCTCCTGCGCAAGAGACAGAAAGTCTGAACAAACGCAGCTATGTTTTTACTGTCTTCAGCCCCAAGGGAGGCGCGGGCACTACGACGGCGGCAGTAAATCTCGCCATCAGTCTACACAAACAATTGGGTGAAGAGGTTTTGCTCATTGATGGCAAACGTCTGTTTGGGCATGTATCCCTCTATCTGAACTTACGCACTGGTAATTCTCTGACAGACCTGATCCCCCATATCAACCTGCTCGACAAACGCATTATCGACCAGGTGGTTGTACCTCATGTTTCAGGTATTAAAGTTTTACCCAGCCCACTGTCAATTCCCGATGGGCAGGGCATTCGTCCGGATGATTTATTTAAAATCCTGCAAGCTCTGCAGCTGGTTTATCCATACATCATTATTGACGCTGGTAATCATTTGGATGACAACAGTGTGACCTACATGGATGCCTCAGATAAAATCCTGCTTGTTGCCAACCCTAATATTGCCTCTTTGCGTGATGCCCGCCAGTTTATGGAGGTTACTGCCACACTTTCTTATCCTAAAGAGAAAACCTTATTGCTCCTCTATCAAGCCGGAAGAAGGTCAGATGTCAAGAAAGAAGAGATTGAAAGCATCCTTAAAATGAAGGTGTTCGGCATCGTTCCCGCTGATGAAAACCAGGCACTCGCAAGCCTGAACGAGGGTGTTCCTTTGGTGATTCGAAAGGCAAATCACCCAATCAGCCGGGCATTTAAAAGCGTAGCGAAGAGTCTGGTCCAGGTGATCAGGAGCTCCGATATAAGAGCGGATGAAAATTCTATCAATGCTAAAAATAAACGTGCCAATTAAATTTCTTTTTATTTTTTTGAGCTTATTAAAGGAGTTGTGAAATGGATCAAGGCCTTTTGACGCTGGTTCTGCTGGCAGTCCTTTTATTAAGCGCGGGGGGGCTGTACCTGATTGGCAGATGGATTTACAGGAACAGTGCTTTAACGAAAGGAACGGAACGCGTTTCTCGTTTTGTTACAACAATCGATACGCACAAGCAGCAGAAAACCGATCAAAAATCAGGCAAAGTAAACAACCTGGTATCCAGCCTGAGAAAATGGATAAACAAATCTCTGAGCAACATATCTTCAGAAGATCTACAGCAGAAACTCTCCAGTGCTTATTGGCCGATCACCGATACTGAGTTTATTTTGTTGAGGATAGCAGTAGTTGTTTTTGGGTTTTTCTTTGGTTGGCTTGTTTCCAGGAATTTGCTGGGGGGTTTATTCCTGGCTGTTCTCGCACTGATGGTTCCTCCAATGATGTTGGACCGTGCTATCACCAACCGTCAGCGAAATTTTGCCAATCAGCTCCTGGATGTTCTGGTTTTGATAAAAGGTGCAGTTCAGGCTGGCTATGGCTTGATGCAGTCATTTGACCTGGCTGTCAAAGAGATGCCTGCCCCTTCATCCGAGGAGTTTTCCCGAGTTATTCGAGAAGTTCGCTATGGTATTTCATTGGAAGACGCACTCAATAATCTATCCAAACGAATGGAAAACGATGATCTGCAGATCGTGATCACTGCCATCATTATCAATACCCAAGTCGGCGGAAACCTTTCTACTGTACTCGAATCTACCATCAGCACAATTCGCGATCGTATGCAGCTCTTAGGAGAAATCCGCTCACTCACCTCCTATTCCCGCTATGTCGCTAACCTGCTTTCTCTGCTCCCCATAATTACCGGCGTTGCCATTTTCTTGATTTCCAGAGATTATTACGACCCCGTCAAGACATCTCTCATTGCACAGATCGGTTTAGGCATCGCTTTGTTAATGGTGGTTTTGGGCAATATTTGGCTTCGGCGTTTAGTAAAGATTAACGTATAGGTGGTTACGCGATGAATGATTTATTTGCTAATTCAAGTTTCTATCTTGTACTGGGCAGCCTGTTTATTGCTGCTCTGTTCGTCGGGATTGTATTATTTGTCATATTTTCTTTAAATAAGCGCCGCAGCAATCTATCTGCCCGTCTTGATCAGATTGAGGCACCGATTCCACAGATGTCTACTAATCCAGCTAAACCTCGGATCATCGGACGCGAAATAAATGGGTCTCTATTTAGCCGTACACTTGCCAGTTGGGTTAATCAGGTGATTCTCTTTTTCGGTAAGTTTACTCCTGCAAAAAGCCTTGCAGATTTGGAACATAAGCTGGGGATCGCTGGTCATCCTTACAATTTACATGCACGTCAATTTTCTGTTCTACGTTTCTTCCTCTTGCTTGTTGGCGTTTTTATAGCTTTCCTCGTGATTCGCAGTTCAGTTACATTTGATTCCACAACGCTATTGTTTGGTGTATTGATCATTTTTCTTTTTTATGCCCTGCCCATTACCTGGCTGAATGGTCGTGTCCGTACTCGTCAGGCGCAGATCCAGAGAGATCTGCCTGATGCTCTGGATATGCTTGCCGTATGTGCCAGCGCAGGTTTGGGTTTTGATCAATCGGTACAGAAGATCAGTGATTATTGGCAAACGGAACTTGGTAAAGAATTTACTACCATGAGAACCGAAATGGAACTCGGCGCCTCTCGTACCGAAGCTTTGAAAAATATGAGCAAACGCGTGGATGTGAGTGATCTTTCACAGTTCATCGCTATCATTACCCAAGCTGAGAAGGTTGGTATGAGTTATGCAGATGTACTTCAGAGTCAGTCCATACAGATGCGTATTCTGCGCCAGCATCGGGTTCGGGAATCGGTGAATAAACTACCAGCAAAAATGATTGTTCCTTTGGCACTGTTGATTTTCCCTGCCATTCTTGCGGTAATTCTTGTGCCGTTAATTCCTCAGCTGATGAACATTTTTAAATAATCTCAACTTCAGAAAGCATTTTTATGACGAAATCAATAAAATCGAGACTCAGTCCCAGTGAAAATTTCGAAATCGGTGATGATAAAGATTTAAGTCATTCAACAGAAAATTTCGATCTTGCAAATGATCCTGATTACCTCAAGTTTTTAGACCATTATCAAAAAGGAGAGTTTACTGAATGCACAAGGCTTCTTGAAACTCTCGATGTGAAATATCCTGGAAATCCCGAGCTTCAAAAGATCTGGGATGACTTTAACATGAGAAGGTCTGTAAATAACATGACCTCAGCCATCAGGAAAGGTGAGACTCTTGCCAAATCCAAGGTGACAGCAAAGCTTATCTTATTTGCAGTTGTTGGAATTATCACGATTGGTGCTGTCTTTTTTGCCGCGTCTTTACTTTTTCTGAAGGGCACTTCTGTAGAGGAAGCTGAAAGTGAAATTTCTCAACTTTCCGTATTATACAAGCAAGCAGATCAACTTCTGGAAGGTGGACGACCGGAACTTGCCTTGGAAATTATTGAAAAGATAAAAGCTATTGATCCTCAGGATCAGAAACTTCCGGATTTGATTGACCGCACCGATGCACTTCTGGAATTCGAAGATGAATACCACAGGGCGTTGGATTTGATCAATCAGGGTAAGCAGAATGAAGCACTTGTTTTATTGAAACAGCTTGAATCAGAAAACTCTGGCATGTGGGATATATCTCAACGCATTGCCTCCATCGA
Organism: Anaerolineaceae bacterium UBA5224; assembly: GCA_002409365.1. Lineage (GTDB taxonomy): Bacteria > Chloroflexota > Anaerolineae > Anaerolineales > Anaerolineaceae > Mesolinea. Next base: position 43,664 of record DHUW01000090.1, read on the forward strand.
GAATGTCAATCGTATCGCTGAATACAAAGAAGAAGGTAATGCTGCCTACATGAATGAAGAGTGGGACAAGGTCATCACTGCTTACGAAGGAGCCATGGCCCTGGACACATCTTTGAATGATCCACTCATGATTGAGCAGTTGTTGTATGCTTACCTGAACCAGATTATCACCCTGCTCGAAAGTGATACCAACGCCATTGAAGACATCGAGGTTGCCGAACAATATTATCGTAAAGCAACTGCTCTAATCCCCCAGAACAAGAATTTTTTCAACCAGCGGGGGAACTTGGAGGAAGTCAGCAGCAATCTTCTCGAATTAAAATATACCCAGGTAGCTAAAGCAGGTCTGGCAGACAAGAATCAGACCATTTCTACCATTTCAAGGGCAGTTTCTTATATGGGAAAGGCCCTAAACCTGAACCCAAATAACGCAGCATTGCAGGAAGAATTAACAAACGCTAGAATCTACCAAATTGCTTTTCAAAACTTTCTCGATATGGACTGGGCTCAGGCAGTCACCAGGCTTGAGAAAGTTCTAGCTGCAGACAAGAACTATGCAGGTGGCAATGCAAGCGCCTTGCTTTACGAATCCTATTACGCGCTTGGCAAACAATACTACAATGCCAGCATTTATACAGATGCTCGCACTTATCTGGAACAAGCAGAAATTCTTGCCTGGGCTGACGGGGATAACATGTTGAAATTGTTCCAGGTGCAGGTCCTTTTGGGATCCTCAATTGGAAAACTGGATGATTTTAAGACTGCTATTTCCTATTACCAATATGCACTCAGAGCTATTCAAGCCCAGATGAAATTAGGGACAAATCCAGGACTCTTGACAAAATATTCAAAAGCCAACAGTCTGGCATCTTACGGAAAGTATCAGGAGGCTTTTGAAATTTTCCAGGAATTATTTGAAGAAATTGACGTGGTCTATACTACCTCAGAAGTTGAAATAGCCCCTGGAGTTTGCCTGGCTCTGTTTGCAAGCGATAATTTATCTACTTTGGATGCCGTATTGAAAGCCAATAACCTTCCAAAGAATATGTCCATTTCGTTTGGAAGAACATTGAGCGTTCCTTCAATTCAGAGATAACCCTCTTTATATGCACAATACTAAGATAACAGGAGCAAAACATAGATGTTTACAAACCGACCAGCGCTGAAAAGAGAAACCCCAACAACCTCGCAATTCGGTGATCTTAACTTTTCTGATTACGAGCAGGATTTCTATATCGTCCGTGATGGAGTTCAACAGCAATTAATTACCAATAACAATTCTACCAGCACTACCTCCGACCCTCAGAAGTTAAGAGCAACCATTGAACAAATTTTCAACCAGGTCCTGGTGGAAAATAATTTACTCTATAACCTCTCAATCAGGGAAGAAATGCTTGGTTGGATTTTGGCAGATATCACCGGGTACGGTCCCATTGAACCCCTTCTAAGTGATCCGGATATCACTGAAATCATGGTAAATGGATATGATAAAGTCTATGTAGAACGTTCTGGCTTAATTGAGCCAACCAATGTCAGATTTGAGAATGACGCTCATTTAATGCGCGTTATTGATCGTATTGTCTCTCCTATTGGTCGCCGCGTAGATGAGACTTCTCCGATGGTAGACGCCCGCCTGCCAAGCGGTTACCGTGTCAATGCAACCATCCCTCCGCTTTCGCTCATTGGTCCAGTGCTAACAATCCGTAAGTTTGCTACGAAACCTTTCACTATTCAGGATTTAATCGCCAATGGCACGCTTACATTTTCCCTGGCGAGCTTCCTCAAGAGCTGTGTGGAAGCCAGGGTTAATATTGTGGTCTCGGGTGGTACCGGTACTGGTAAGTCAACCTTTCTCAACGTACTTTCATCCTTCATCCCTGAAGGGGAACGCGTGATAACAATTGAAGATACGGCTGAGTTGCAATTGCATCAATCCCACGTGGTCCGCCTTGAAAAACGCCCACCTAATATTGAAGGCAAAGGTGAGATCTCAATCCGCCAGTTGGTGATCAACTCCCTGCGTATGCGCCCAGATCGCATCCTTGTCGGTGAGTGTCGTGGTGGGGAGGCAATCGATATGCTTCAGGCGATGAACACTGGTCACGATGGCTCAATGACCACTGTCCACTCCAATAGCCCCCGTGATGCCTTACGCAGAATTGAGACCATGGTAATGATGGCTGGAATGGACTTACCACTCAAAGCCATTCGTGAACAAGTGGCTTCTTCTATTGAGCTTATCATCCACCAGGAACGCTTAAAGGATGGCACTCGAAAAATTACCAAGGTTTCTGAAGTTCAGGGCATGGAAGGCGATACCATTGTAATGCAGGACCTCTTCACATTCGAATTCACTGGTATACAGAACGGAGTTGTAAAAGGTAACCTCAAACCAACCGGGCTTCGACCTCAATTTTTGCATAAATTGACTGCCAACGGCATCGAAATTCCAGAAAGTGTTTTCGATAAATAGGAATCTATAGGTGTTTCACTCTTGTTGCGGGCACCTACCCTCCCCTGGTTTACATTGATTTATAACGATATCGATTTCCCAATGAAGTTTTTTTGGGAAATCGATATTGAGTATTCAAAAAGGATAAACATTGAAAACACAATTGCTGATAAATCCCGCTTCGCCAACTGAAAAGATTCAAATCATATATTGTGATAATTTTCTGAGCAGACTGAAAGGGCTGATGTTTTCAAAACAGATCCCTTTGGACCAAGGCATCCTCCTGGCAGAAAGTAAAGAATCCAAGGTGGATACTTCTATCCATATGATGTTCATGAATTTTAATATCACTGCGCTGTGGCTGAACAAAAATTTTGTAATCGTGGACAAAGTATTGGCAAAAAAATGGCACCCTGTTTATTTCCCTAAAGTTCAAGCACAATATGTCGTTGAACTCCATGCAGATCAGTTTCCCAATTTCTCCATTGGTGACCAGTTACTCCTGCAAGATTTCCAATAAACCATAAGATTAAGACAGTGATTGACAATTAGAATGAGCGTATGGTTTTTTCGATATGCTTATTTTTGTTTATCCTTCTAAAATGCGATCTCGTTGGTTCCATGCACCATTTATGGCGTGCTGAACTCCTCCCCTACAGGTGAATTCCGTTCATTGACTGGGGCTGGAGGTGGCTTTGAAGGCTTCGTGGAAGCTGACTTCACCTTCCGGGTAAATGCCATCAAAAGCGATGGCGAAAAGGTACTTTAGAGAGATTCCTTCGTGGGTCAGCGTGGTAGGGTGGACGAAACCGACCTTGCCATAATAATCAGGGTGACCAACCAAGAAACAACCGCGCGCGCCTATTTCCTTGAGTCGCACCAAACCTTCGCCAATCAGTGCTTTGCCGATGCCCTGTCGTTGATTTTCCGGTAGGATCGAAACCGGACCCAAGCCATACCAGCCGGTGGTGCCATCGGAGATCGTGATGGGCGAGAAGGCGATATGCCCGACCACGCGACCGTCCATTTCAGCCACTAATGATATTGTGAGCGCACCCACCGCCCGCAGCGCTTCAATGATGAAGTGTTCGTTGAGGTCTGGAAAATTCAGCGGTCGGAAGGCTGCTACGGTGAGTTCGCTGATCACGTTGGAATCTTTAGGGGTTTCAGGGCGAATAGTAAAGACAGGCATGGGCATGGTGACCTCTTGTAGTGGGATAAGTATAATTATAGCATTGGCGGTTTACCTAGTCGACCTGTTTTTGACTGCCCGTCCTAAACGGAACCATTGGCAGACAGCACGATAAGCCACCTTCCCTATGATTTGATCTCACCTGTTGCCGTCCGAAGCATTTCTGCATACTCGTCGGGCATGTCACTTGACTCGATTGCCTTTGCTGTCTTCTCAACATCGTAATCTACGCGCATAAATTCCACTGACAGATCGCGACCTTCTGCCTGCAAAATTACATAACCGGCGCGCGGGTCGCCATCTTTCGGCTTGCCCACACTGCCCTCGTTGATCACATGGCGACCGCTGGGTAAGATGCGATGATAGGGTTTGTGGGTGTGCCCAACCACCAAAACATCCGCCTCAGCAAAGTCGAGTATTCGCTCCATGGTTGCATCGGGACGGTCGATGTAAAGGTATTCGTTGATTTTCCGCGGGCTGCCGTGAGCAAGCAGGACATTCAGATCACCCAATTGCAAAGGAATTTGAGGAAGCAAGGTCCGCAGAAAAGCTTTATTTTCCTCAGTGGTGTGCAAATTAGTCCAGGCAATGGATCGCTTGCCCAAGGCTTTCTCTTCGTCGGTTTTGTATGCGCAGCCGCATTCGTCGCTGGAGTTCCCAATCCCCTGGTCATAGTTACCCATGACCGTAGGGATCTGCTTGTCACGGATCAACTCGATCACCTCGTTGGGAAAGGTGCCGTAGCCGACCAGGTCACCAAGGCAATAACGTTCTTTGATTCCGCGTTGGTCAAGATCCTTCAAGACAGCCTGAAGAGCTGGCAGGTTGGCATGGATGTCGCTGAAAATGGCAATTCGGTTCATGAGTTAGTCTCCTTGATTTTTATTTTACAGGATGGGCTGAATGATTTTCCATTCATACCTGTACATGCCCGACCATTTCAGATATGCCTTCAACGCTCGTGACGTCAGGTTGAAGGGAGCAACCTGACCTACAAGCATTATTGACTCTCACCCGTTTGCCAGCACTCGTGATGTCAGGTTGAAAGAGCAACCTGACCTACAGATAGGACGCAAGCAGTAAAGAGAGGGTGGTAACTATTGACCATATGTGACGATGGTTTCGGCTTGCCGTTTTCCCTTCGTCAAGGTATCCTTAATGGTTGACAATTCGCATATTTTGAGATTTCACACGGAGCACTTTATGGATTTTGCCATTCTCTCTGCAAGTAACAACACGCATCGGGATAGCTGGTTGGATAAGCCGGTTTTCACCTGGTGGCCAGGTCTGACCATTGAAAAACTGCTGATCGTGATCATCCTGGCGCTCACCATTTTCACCCGCTTTTACGACCTGGGCGCCCGCACCATGTCGCACGATGAGATCAATCACGTGGTGCCTGCCTACAATTTCAGCAATTACGTTTATGACCCGGTGACACATGGTCCTTTCCAGTTCCATGCCCTGGCATTTTCCTATTTTATGTTCGGAGACTCCGACTTCTCCGCCCGTATTCCTGCCGCGACGTTTGGCATCGCCATTGTGGTCTTCGCCATTTTTGCCTGGCGGCGTTACTTGGGCAGGGTCGGCAGCCTGATCGCCGGAACACTCTTTCTGATCTCCCCCTATATCCTCTTCTACAGCCGCTATACCCGCAACGAAGTGTTTATTGTCTTCTGGGGGATGGTGATGCTGTGGCTGATGCTGCGTTACCTGGAAGATGGCAAGCATAAGTGGCTTTACTGGCTGGTTTTTATCACCGCCATGCACTACTCTGATAAAGCTACCTCGTTCATTTTCTCTGCGGAAGCACTGGTCTTTTTGGCACTGCTCTTTATTGGAGAGGTTTTGCGTAAGCAATGGCACAACGGTCAGGCAAAATCGCTTTTCAGAGTGGCAGTTATGGTCACGCTTGTTTTATTGCTCGCTACTATGAGCTTCTATGTGCTCGGGAAGAACCAGGTCGTTGATGCTGCTGCTGAAGCCGGTCCAAACCTTCCCCTGCTCATCAGCGCAGGGTTGACTGGGATTGCAGTTATTTTTGCATTGGTTACGCTTTTCAAAGGTTACGGATGGAAAAATCTGATCCATTTACGGAGTTTTGACCTGATCTGGCTGCAATTGATTTTGATCCTACCGCTGTTGACTGCCCTCCCGCTCAGATTGCTGGGGTTTGATCCGACGGATTACTCGCAAGCAGGTATCATCCGTTCCGGAATTGTGTTTGTGTTGCTGACACTGGTTTCCGTGTTTTTGGGGATGCTCTGGAACCGCAAGGTTTTCCTGCGCAGCATGGCGGTTTTTTGGGGTATTTTTATCCTCTTTTACACCACTTTCTTCATGCACGGAGAAGGTTTTTTCAAGGGAATAGTCGGAGCCCTGGGTTATTGGATGTCACAGCAAGCGGTGGAACGCGGCACGCAACCGCTCTACTACTATGCTTTGGTCCAAATCCCGATGTACGAATATTTACCGGCGTTTGGGGTGCTGGTTGCATTCGTGATCGGGCTGCGTAAGCGTCTGTTCTTCGGCTCCACAGAAGACCCTTTCACCTCCTTGCCAGTTGACGAGGTTGCAGAAGAGACAACTGAGGAAATTGAACCGACTGTATTTCTGGAAGAGGTCCTGGAAGAAGAAATTCTGGTTGAGACCTTGGAATTGGAATTATTAGACGCTGAGGAAACAGAGGAAGTAGAGCCACTGCCCTGGTATCAGCGCCTCTTCCCGATGGTCGAAGAAAACAGCGAGCAAGCCAAAGAACTGCCGACGCTTCTATTGCTTTTATTCTGGTCAGTAATGAGCTTGCTGGCTTTCACCGTAGCCGGCGAGCGCATGCCCTGGCTGACTACCCATATCACCATGCCAATGATCCTCACCAGCGGTTGGGCATTTGGTTACTTAGTCGAGAAAACCGATTGGCAGGAAGTCAGACAGCGTAAAGGTTGGCTGACAATGCTGCTGGCAGGCGTTTTCCTGGTGGCAATCGGCAGCCTGGTTGGCTCACTTTTGGGCAACAATCCACCCTTCCAGGGCAAAGACCTGGCGCAGTTACAGGGAACCAGCACCTTTTTGTTGGCGCTGGTTGGCACACTCGGCACTGGTATCGCCTTGTTCTGGTTGCTGAGAGGATGGAACGGACGCACCTTTGGTCGTCTGGTATTATTGGTTTTAGTCGCTCTTTTAGGGGTGCAGACTGCCCGGACCGCCTGGAGGGCAGCTTTTATCGAATATAACAATGCCCGTGAATTGCTTGTCTATGCGCACTCAACCGAAGACATGAAAAACACGGTTACGCAGATCGAGACCATTTCAAAACGTTTGTATGGTGATAAATCGATCAAAATCGCCTACGATAACGATGTGCGTTACCCTTACTGGTGGTACATGCGTGACTACCCCAATAAATTGGATTTCGGCAGCGAGGTGACTAAATCGCTGCAGGACTACCCGATCATCGTGGTTGGCACCTCCAATTTTGCCCGAATCGAACCGGTGGTCAAGGAAGATTATTACCAATATGAATACAAACGCATGTGGTGGCCAAACGAGGATTTATACCGAAACTGGAGCCTGAGCCGGATTCTGGACGATTTAAAATCACCGGCGAAACGCTCAGCTTTATGGGAACTGTGGTTCAACCGCGACTACACTGAGTATGCGGTGGCATTTAATAACCCCTCACTGACTCTGGCAACCTGGTCGCCGGCAGACAATGCACGCATGTTTATTCGCAAAGATGTGGCTGCGAAAATCTGGGAATTCGGCATCAGCCCCAAACCGGAAGAGCCAAAGATCGACCCTTATGCCAGCGGACTGATCAACCTGGAACCCGAATTGGCAATCGCTGTTGGTGGCGAGCTTCCCTTCAGTGCTCCCAGGGATATCGCTACTGCTCCTGATGGCAGCCTGTTTGTGGCTGACTCTCGTAACCATCGCATCGTACATCTCGACGCCTCAGGAATGTTCCTGAATGCCTGGGGTGGTTATGGCAATGTCCTGGACGGCGAAGTGCCTGGTGGCCTGTTCAATGAACCCTGGGGGGTGGCAGTTGGACCCGATGGGCTGGTCTATGTTGCCGATACCTGGAATCACCGTATCCAGGTATTTTCGCCTGATGGTGAGTTTTTGCGGATGTGGAGCAGTTTTGATGTTGCAGGAGTTCTTGATGGCTTTTGGGGTCCACGCGGAATCGCCGTGGACAAAGACAACCGCGTTTTTGTTACCGATACAGGCAAACAACGCGTCGTCATCTTTGACAGTCAGGGGAATTACCTGACCCAATTTGGTGGTGTCGGGCTGGACGCTGGCAATCTTGATGAGCCAGTCGGCATCGACATTGCAGCGGATGGACACGTGTACATCGCCGATACCTGGAATTATCGCATACAGGTATTTGCCCCGGACGCTGGAGGATTACAGTACCAGAGTGTGACCATGTGGGATATGGATGCCTGGAGCAGCGATACCCTGGATAACAAGCCTTTCCTGGCGCTGGACCAATCTGGGAATGTTTACGTGACAGACCCAGACCAGGGCAGGGTGATCGTCTTTACTGAAGATGGTGAGTTCCTGAAGGTTTGGGGTGGTTTTGATAATACCTACACCATGAATGTGATCAGCGGTGTCACCATTGGCACAGATGGAAGTGTATGGGTATCGGACGCGTTCAGTAATACCTTATTGAAGTTTGTGATGCCTTAGAAACCGAGAGTAAAAGGAAACGGGCGGGTTTGGAACCCGCCCGTACTTTTTAATGTGAGAACAGTTGGTTTTATTTCTTGTGTGCAGAATAGGTAATACTTAGCGCAAATTCTGGTAGATACACAGGCATTTCCTTGCTGATTTGGATTTCTGAAAAACCAGCGTTTTCGATTAAGGCGAGGTAATCTTCCTTAAGAATTGCATTGCCAACACATCCTATCAGTAACTCTTCGCTATCGGTCAATTCCTGGGGCAAGGGTTTCATCAATACTACATCGGAGACCATCAGCCTTCCATCTGGCTTTAGCACACGGAATGCTTCAGCAAAAACTTTTTGTTTATCTGGCGCAAGGTTAATAACACAATTGGAAATAACGACATCAACCGATTCATCTTCAACTGGCAGGGCTTCAATATCACCTTTACGGAATTCAACATTGGTGTAGCCACCAGTCATTGCATTCTCTCTTGCTTTGCTGATCATTTCATCGGTCATGTCGACACCAATCACTGTTCCCGTTTTGCCAGCTCTTCGGGATGCTAAAAAGGCGTCAAAACCTGCGCCAGAACCTAAATCCAGAACTGTTTCGCCTTCTCTGATTGATGCGATTGCCGTGGGGTTGCCACAGCCCAACCCAAGATTTGAACCTTCGGGAACCTCCCCCATTTCTTCTGGTGAATAACCTATGGAGCCCGATTGTTCCTGGTATGTTTGGGCGGTATCGCAACCGCAACTCCCATAACAACAACTACTGGAAGTCTGGGCGATCTTGCCATAAGATTTTTGCACAACTGTTTTGATGTCGATAATTTTTGTCATCCTTTAATTTTAACCGATTCGCAAAATATTGTAATATTGAGTGGAAAAATAGCGGAACGGGACAAGTCCTGTTCCCTTCAGAATTTGCGAAGGATCATGGTAAAAAAATTACTTCACCAGGATATTGGCTTTGTTATTTTCGAAAAAAGGGCAGGTTAGAAAACCGGCCCTTTTTCGTTCATTCTGATTTGATGAAGGTTAAGAAAGAAGTGGCAGGAGGGGTTTGGTTCGCTCATAAAGTTCGTGGTAGACCTGGTAGAGTCTTTTGTAGGTCTCTTTATCCGTTTTATCGGGTTTTAAGACCAAGGCAGCCTCATCCCAAATTCGCGCCTGGGAAGCATTCTCATAAACGCCAACGCCAATCCCTGCCAAAATGGCATCCCCATATGATGCGCCGGAGTTACCTTGCGGAATGCGTACATCGACCCCCGCAATATTGGCAATGATCTGCATCCATCCCTGATTTTTCGACCCTCCACCGACAGCATTGATAAATTTGACAAGGATGCCCTGGTCTGCCAGGCTTTCAAGATTATGCCGGATACCAAAACCTACTGCTTCCAGCAATGCGCGATACAGATCTGCCTGGGTGTGGCGCAGCGTCAGACCAAAGAATGCCCCCCGGGCTAATGGGTCGTTAATCGGTGTGCGTTCACCTTCAAAATAAGGCAGCGCGACCAGGTTATTCGCACCCGGGACAGACATATTCAACAATTCTGCCATTTGGGCGTAAGGATTCTGGTCCGATGCCTCTGAGTCGGGTGTGTAGATATTTTCCAGGAACCACTTGGTCAGGCTGCCGACTGTTGCCATACCGCCAACCACTGCATACTGATCCGGGAAGAGCCAGTTGAGCCCCCAGAAGGTGCGAGAGCGGGTATAGGTGCTGGTCAGGGTGATTATGGAATTACTGCTGCCAAACATACCCATCGTATCGCCAGCAGCATAATTGCCGATGCTGACAGCCTCGGCAGCAGCATCGATCGTTCCAGCGATGACAGGCGTACCAGGGTACAAACCAGTGATTCGGGCAGCGTCAGGGGTAACTCCTCCAATCATGTCCGTAGTCCAGTATTTATCGGGTAATTTTGCGGTTGGGTTGATGCCAGCAACGGTTTCATCGATCCAGGTACGCTTTTCGACATCAATGATCGGAGAGTAGGTGGAGGCAGTATAGTTGTCAATTGAAGCTACACCAGTCAGCCTGGCGACAATGAAGTTTTGGCAGGTTAAGAACCAACTTGTTTTTTGGTAGACCTCCGGCTCGTTGTTGTGCAGCCATAAAATCTTCGGCGCGACAGCTGAAGCAGAAAGCTCGCAGCCCGCCCGTCTGAATACTTCCTCCTCGCCCAATTCCTGCAGGTATTGTTCTATCTCCGCAGTTGCTCTTGTATCAATTCCATACAATATTGCCGGTCGCAGCGGATTGAAGTGTTCATCCACCGGCAAAACGCAGGGACCAATGCCGGAGACTCCGACACCGATAATTTTTTGAGGAGTAACCCCGGATTCCTGCAGCAGGTCCTTCACGATCTGGACAAACTCTCCCCACCAAATTTTCTCAGCATCCTGTTCCACCCAGCCCGGCTGGGGCAATGAAACACCATGGGGAATGGTTGACTGGGCAAGTACAGCTCCGTCTTTGGCTTCAATCAGAACGCCTTTGGAAGAGCCTGTGCCAATATCGACTCCGATCAGGTAGTTTGACATTTAGTCCTCCGTAGAAAGAAACAGATTGCCGGCGTTGCCAACAATCTGTTTCTGTTAATCGATAACATTATTTATGGATGGCTCTTACGAACCTTTCCGTGATTTCTTTAGGTCGGGTGACCGCACCACCGACGATTACAGCTGTGGCGCCGTATTCGAGCGCTTTGGCAACTTCGTGGGGATAATGGTAGCGACCCTCGGCAAAAACTGGAACTGGAAGCTTCGAAGCTATCTCTTTGACAAGGTAAAGGTCTGGTCCATCCAGTTTGGGAGTGTAGTCTGTATAGCCAGAGAGAGTGGTCGAAACCACATCGGCGCCTGAGATCATGGCAGCTTCTGCTTCTCCGAAGGTCGAAATATCAGCCATAACCAGGCAATCGGTCTGTTCATGAATCTTGCGAATGAGCTCCGGCACTTCATCTTCGGGATGAGGACGGAAAGTGGCATCGATCGCGATCACGTCCGCACCTGCATCAGCAATTGCCAAAGCATGCGCGATGGTTGCGGTGATAATCACAGGGGTGCCAGGGAAGACTACTTTATAAAGACCGATGATAGGCACGTCGACCGCTTCTCTGATGGCTTTCACATCCACAGGAGTGTTGGCGCGGATACCTTTTGCGCCGCCCCTGATGGCTGAAATGGCCATTTTTGCCATGATGTCCGCTCCAAACAAGGCTTCTTGTTGTGTTGCCTGGCAGGAAACGATCAATTCACCTTTTACTTTGGAAATGAACTTAGATAATTTTTCTGTTCTACTCATAGAAATTTCGCTGTTCTACTTAATTTTTACCGGAGCGTCTTTTTCGATCGAATCAATGGCAGCCAGAACCATTTTCAACGCTATGATGCCATCTTCTCCTGTAGCCGGGACGGGTTTATCGTCAAGAACACAATCGATGAAGGCTTTATCTTCCACATCCAAACCAGGAGCTGTGGAGGGGAATTTGGAACCAAATTCCGAGTACATTAAGAGACCCTGGCTGGCAAGGTCGATATCGAGGGAGCCTTTATCGCCAATGACGGTGAGTTTGAAGTCACGACCACCTGGATGGGCTGTAGTCAGATTCCAACCGATCTGGGCACAGACGAGGGTGCCGTCTTTAAACTTGAAAGTGTTAAAGGTTTCATTTTCCTGCGGGTAGCGCTTGGCCACACTGGTGGACTCGGCGGTATAAACCTGGTCAGGTTCTACTCCCAGCAGCCAATGTAGGAGATCGAAGTCGTGAATGCCAAGGAAGTGGAGCACACCAATGCGTCCGCCGAGGCGATCCGCCTGGGTAATAATGTTCATACGGCGGGAGTAGACGCTGATGATTTTTCCTAATTTTCCGCTCTGAATGAGCTCGCGTGCCTGGACATAGTGTGGAACAAAGCGCAGTGTGAAACCGACCATCAGTTTCACATTTGCCGCTTTTGCTGCGGCGATCATCTCTTCGCCGTCTGCAACGGTAGTTGCGATAGGTTTTTCAACAAGGATGTGTTTTCCAGCCTGGGCTGCTTCGATACAGATATCCTTGTGCAGATGATCGGGGGTTGCCACGATCACTGCTTCAAGCTCCGGGTGAGCTAACAGTTGACGATAATCGGTAAAACCGGCAATATCTGTTCCGGCGATGGCTTTGTTGACCAGATCCTGGTTCAGATCCGAAACCCCCACAATATTTGCTTCACGGAGATTTTTGAGCATGCTCACATGTTTGGCTCCGATGGCGCCCAATCCAATAACACCAATTCCTAAAGATTTCATTGTACTTCCTCCAATATTAAGAAATTCGATTTAAAGTAAGAATCTTCCAGGTTCCTTGTTGTTTTTCAAGGATACTGTAAGACGCATTATCAAGTAGAAAATTTGTAACAACATCAGTTTCTATGCCCATGAGAACTCCAATCATGGAGCGAATAAAGTCGCCATGCGAAGTAATAAGAACGCTTTTACCCTCAGATTGACTGAGAATGTCGGTCAGAACTACCCCGGCGCGTTCACGCACCTGTTGGAAAGTTTCTCCTCCAGGAGGATTGAACGTTGATGCAGTAAGTCCTTGTTCAGCAATCATGCGCTTAAAATCGGGGGCGGGCATTCCATCCCACTCACCAACATTCCATTCCTGCAAGCGCGGGTCAACTTGTACTTCGAGACCGTGTTCCTTGGCAATAGCAGCTGCCGTTGTCAGGGCGCGTCTCTTGTTGCTTGAATAAATTTTTCCAATATAGAATGGACGCAGATGTTCGGCAATGCGGGCAGCTTGGGCAAGCCCCGATTCGTTTAATGCACCATCCGATTGCCCTTGAAGGTAATGCTTGGCATTCGCCTCTGTCTGGGCATGGCGAACAAGTATGAGTCTGGTTACTCCTTCATCAGGCGCGCTCAAAAATGGATTATCTGGAATCATATTATTCTTTGAGCTTCTCCTCAACTTGTCCGAAAAATACTGCTAATACGGTCTGAACCACGCCCGGTCTGGCACCAAACATCAACTTCTGACTGACCGCATCCAACGGGTAAGCAAGAACGTCCAATTGTGTGGTCTCGGCAGTGGGAGAGGAATATTTGATCTCAAGCTTGCTGCGATCACCCAGGATTTTACCCTGCAGTTTTTTATCCATCTGGATTTTCAGAAGCTTGCCTTCTTCGTCATGCGAAAGGACTTTTCCCCCCAATGCAACAGCAACTTTCTTGCAGACAGCTATCACTTTCTCTGGTGGTGCTTCGTAAGTCTTTGTTAAATTCACATCATATTTCATAATTACTCCTATTTGGTCCTGACTTGTTGGCGGACCTCTTCAACGAGATCCCATTCGGGCATCCGGGTGCCGGATTGCATGGCAGAGGCTGTTCCGCAGGCAACGCCAAGTCTTAAGGCTTGCTCGAGGTCATAACCATGGTAAAGCGCAAAACTGAGTCCGGCCACCATAGCGTCCCCCGCACCAACCGGGTTGGCTTCCTGGATCTTAGGCGGCAGGCAAATTGCAGTATTTTTACCATCGGTCAGGAGAGCACCCTTATCTCCTGCTGAGATCGCGACAAACTTTGCACCGATTGAGCTGGCGATTACCGGGTTTTCAAGGATCTCCTGTAAATCAGTAATTTCTCTGCCAGTCAACTGGGAGAGTTCAAACAAGTTTGGCTTAACCAGTTTTGGCTTAGCCTGCACACCTTGTTTTAACGCCTCTCCGCTTGTATCCAAAACAACATCTCCACCCAACTCCATGATCTGTTTTGTCATTTGTTGATACACTGCACAATCAACACCCGGGGGTATGCTGCCAGCCAACACCCACAATGTGCCGGGTTTGGCATGTTTAGAAATGTATTGGTAAATGAGCTTTAATTCAGATTCAGAGACGGTTGGTCCCTTTTCATTGACCTTGATATGTTTACTGCCACCGGGGGTGACAATACTGACATTGGTGCGAGTCTCACCAGAAACAGGGATTGAGACCACGTCAATACCTTGTGCTTTCAAACCCACTTCAATGGTCTTCCCAGTCTGCCCACCCAGCAGCCCAACCGCTTTTGAAGGTTGGTTCAACTCTTTCAGCATACGCGAGACGTTGAAACCTTTGCCGCCAAAATCCAGCTGCACCTTTTCAGCGATCAAAACATCATTAAAACGGATGTCCGCAACGGTCAGCTGTTTGTCCAGGGCTGGGTTGAGAGTGACGGTGAAGATCATTTCTTATTCTCCGTGATTTTTGCAGTCACTGGTTTTGGTTTGAGACCCATGGTAAAGCCTATCAGCGCTCCGGTTATGGTTGTAAAGGCGATCAGCAATCCTTTGCCTCCCCATTCCTGAACCATGGGTCTTGCCCACAACATCAGCAGGAAAAGGAAAAACATAACAAAGGATTTAAGATAAACCACCAGAATTTGTTTGAAGGAATAGCCTTTTTTCCAGATCTGGATCACCGTTACCAACAATGCTGAAAGAAGGCTCAGCAAAACCACAGAAATAAACAGCACTGTGTTCTCAGTGGGTCTGTAGAAAAACCCGTAATAGGCGCCTAACGCTGCCCCAACCAAAACGTATTGGGCATACAGCCGATAAGCTTGCTTCTTAACTGGCTTATTGTCTTTACTCAACGATTCACTCATTTTTCCAAAACTCTTCTATTAATACTTTTTCGGCTTCCTGATTCCAGGTATGATCTGGTCCCATTTTTTCAGCAACTTTGGGGTAATTTTGAGCAACTTCTCCCAACGACAATAGGGGCAGGTCTTCAAGCTGGGGGTAGATGATGATCTTTCCAGTGAAGGTGCCTGCCATCATTGCATTCATACCGGCAACGGCTTGTTTGAGCCCACCGATCGCTGCGACACTAAGGTTAGGGGAAAGAGCCCCGGAGACGGACTTTGACATAACAGTCTTCTGGTCAAAAACAGTTGATCCGGAAGTACCCGTGATTTGCATATTGTTGAGAAAGATATTGTTGAGGTCGATTTGGATGGTAGTGCCATTAGGAACTCCGGCAAAGAAGGTGAGCATGCCATTTTTACCCAGGATCAAGGCAGCATTTTCCATCAATTTGGCGTTCGGTACGCATACGACCACATCATCTGCCATTTTCCCGCCGGAAAGTTCGCGGATGGTCTCAACAAGATCAACTCCCTCTTTATTGGTATTTACCAGGATGAGCTGCTTGCCATTCTTTTTGGCAATCGGATCGCCAGTCTGGCGCAATGCCTGCAGGCGTTCGTCGTTGATATCAGTCACAACCACGGTTTTGGGTCCGGGCACAAGTTCAAGTGCACGCTGAACATGCATCTGCCCCATCGGACCAGCCCCACCAACCACGACCAGCAATCCATCTGCCATCAGTTCCGAGCGGTTCCGCTCTTCACCGTAGGCAGCGCTGATTTCGGTGCCTGTGGTGCCAATATAAGTGGTGTAGTGATAGTGAACCCGACCGGCGTCGATCACGGTCAGACCCTCCAGGGGTTCATCACTGACGATATTAAGTGTGCCGCGAAAGGCGATTTGTTTGGCAACTTCTGAAACCAGTTCAGCACCTTTAGGCTCTAGCAGAATGATGTCATCGAAACCTTTACCATTCGTGTTTTCTCGTGCAAAATCCGCGATCTGGTCTTTATTCAACGCTCCTACCTCAACCACTTCAGCCTGGGCTTGGGAATGGACGAGCTCCAGGATTTGAGGTGTAGAGTTGCTCAGGAAAATTCTGGCTGGTTTTTCAAGCCCTTTTTCGAAGGTGAAGGTTTTATCCGAATGAAGAGGACCATCGATCCACATCAAGCCGCCAGCGAGGGGGCTCAAACGGCGCCTTTGGGTGTAAGCAGCTTCAACACATGCCCAGGGTTCGGTCAGAGCAGACTCTGAGTAGCCTAAATCATTCTGGACAGGAATGAGGTAATTCGGATCATCTGCATCAAAAATCTCTTTCCCAATCAGGTGGTATTGGATCAAGCCACCAGGAATAGTGTAGCCATAGGCTGTGGCAACCTTATTCACATATATATCCGGTTGGATAGCGAGTTTTTGACCGGGTTTGAATCGGTTTTGCAAGTTTTCGCCAACTTTCACAACGGTGAAAGCGGCTTCATGACCAAGCCTGGTAGGTTCGACAGAGAGATTGCGGTTGTAGAGCTTGGGGTGCTGCCCACCTTGTTTGATCAATTTAACATCAGAAAAGCATAAACCAACAGCATCGACTCTGACTAAAATTTGATCCGGACCTGGTTCCGGCATGGGGAAGAGTTCAGGTTTCCCATTGCGACCGACATTTTCCAAACCAGCGCCATACATGTTCCAGCCCATCACCTTCTCGGGCAGGGGATAATTCAATTCGATGTACCTGCGGAATTTCTCGTTCATGTCAACTCCTTTCTTAATGACAGCGATTAAGCGTCAAGAGCCTCAATGATGTCTGATTTTTTGGTGGTTTTTGATAGAAATTCGACACGCTCAATTTCGTCGACGACATTAGCAAGATTCTGCAAGATGCCGATGTGCTCTTCAAAAGTTGCAGCAATGCCAACCACCAGGTGAACAAGCTCTCCATCCTCCCAGGGTACGCCCTCAGGGATCTGGAGCACGGAGATGCTGGTTTCTTTGATGTAATTCAGATCGGGGAATTGCCCATGGGGAATTGCTACACCATTTCCGATCATGGTCGACATGGTTTTTTCACGCTCCAGCATTCCTAAGACATAAGGGGCTTCCACGCGACCAGCCTGCACCAATAACTCACCAGCGGCTTGAATAGCTTCTTCCTTTGTTTTGACTTTCGAATCAAGGTGCACAAGTTCTTCAGTTAGTATGCGTGACAAAAAAGCCTCCTCTAGGTATGCCTATGGCAATAATGTTTTCATAATTGTGGTTTGAGAAAGTGCTAATTAGCAGCGATTTCCTTCCCGTCTTTGATATCCTCGACCAGCTTGTCGAAAATTGGGTCATTAAAGAAAAACTTAAAACTCACCACAACTGCTTCTGGAGCTTTCGCTTGAACGGATTTCTTTACACCTTCATGGCAGATGATGAATTTTGTGTTCGGATCCAGATTGGTGACCGCTTTATGAAAAATATTAATATGCCCCAGTCCCGCCTTTTGAAGTTTTTTCTTCATGGCATTGACAGTCATCAAGCTCGAACCAATTCCGGCTTCACATGCGACAACAATATCTTTTATTTCTTTTGAATCAATTTTGCTATTCATATATGTCTCCTGACCGTGTTCAGGCAACTGAGTTGCCTGAACACGTTTGTACTAAGCACTGACTAAATTACTAATTCTTTAATTATGCAGCTTCCTCTACGGTCTCTTCTTCTTCTTTGACCGGGAAGCGCTTCAAGAGCAAAAAGCCAACCAGGAAGGAGGCGACTGCACCAATCAAAACACCCATCAACACCTGGAAATGCCAGCCTTTGGGGGTCATGGCAATATAAGCGAAGATTGAGCCTGGTGATGGGGTGGCGACCAAACCTGCACCGGTGATAACCCACCAGAAGTTAGCGAGGATTGCACCAGCATACATAGCCAAAATCATGATCGGGTGAGCCAGCACGTAGGGGAAATAGATCTCATGGATGCCGCCCAGGAAGTGGATGATGATGGCGCCAGGAGCAGATTGCTTGAGCATGCCCTTACCAGCAACGGCATAAGCTAAAAGCAGACCCAAACCAGGACCTGGATCGCTTTCGAGCATGAAGTGAATTGCACGGCCAGTTTCCTGGGAAGCAACAGCGCCGAGAGGAGCCAGAACACCGATGTTGAGAGCATTGTTCAGGAATAGTACCTTGGCAGGTTCTATGATCAAGGCAACCAACGGCAGCAGTTTGATGTTGACCAGCCACTGCACAACAGAACCGAAGGCATTGCTGATAATGGTAACAACTGGACCAATCAGGAGCATGCCGATCAGCACAAGGATTACGCCGATGATACCCATCGAGAAGTTGTTGATGAGCAGTTCAAACCCAACTGGCATGCGGGGTTCCATCCACTCGTCAAATTTCTTCAGGATCCAGGCGGAGAGAGGGCCCATGATCATGGCACCGAGGAGTTGGGGAATGGAAGAGCCAACAACGGTACCCATGGTTGCTAAAGCACCCATGACACCGCCGCGCTGACCATGAACCATGTAACCAGCGGTATAGCCGATCAGGATCGGCAAAAGATAATTAAGGATTGGACCAACAAGAGCTGCGAATCTTTCATTCGGGATCCAGCCTGTTGCAATGAACATAGCCGTGATCAGACCCCAGGCGATGAAAGCACCAAGATTGGGAACAACCATTGATGCCATAAAACCGCCATACTTTTGAATCTTTTCTTTCATGATATCTCCTTGTAGATTTTGTTACGATGAGAACATAAAAAACGTTGCTTTAGAATTTAATAGTTATTCAAAGACCTCCTTTCAGTATTTGCCCCTGATTAATTTAGAAAAGCAGATATAAATTTGACGCTAAGTAATTATATACAAATAAAAAAAAGGCGCAAGATGAAAACCCAAATTCACTCCCATCGTCTCATCTGTTCTGATAGAATTATTTTAACATAGAACCTCATTCCTGGCAGGCTCACAAAGAAAATTTCTGAATTGTTAACGGATTTGACTGACTCATTTGTCAGAGTTCGCTAATCAACCTTTGGTGGGCTTGGCGTAAAATAACAGCATCCATCTTCTCGACCCTTCGATCGTAGGTCAAATAGCCATTAATTTCTGTTTCAATGTCTGTTAACTGAGTGTAAATGGCGACACAAAGACCCTTGGGGATGAGCGGTTTGACCTGTTTTTCCAACAAATCCAGGTAAGCGGTGGTCAGCGATTCGGCATCCAGGTAATGACCATATCCGAATCTTTTACGTTCTGTATATACATGGTCAGGTACCTGCAGGGTATAGCCCCCAAACTCAGTCACAGCCATAATGCGATGATCTGGGATGCGGGCGCTGAGCGGCTTGACGTAAACATGTCGGCTTTGAAAATCGCCGCCGCCCTGATCAAACCAACCGGAGGCATGGTCCACCAGGCGGGTCGGGTCTAGTTTTTTAACCGATTCGGCTATGCGAATAGCATGGAATTGCCCCCAACTCTCATTGAACGGCACCCAGACTGCAATGCATGGGCTGTTATAGAGCGTTTCAATCATGTCTTGCAGTTCGGCACGGAACTCTTCGCGGTTGTGCGGGTCTACACGTCCAAACCGCTGGAGCCGATGCTGGTCAAAGCGATGAATACCAGAGGTGAAGGTAAACAAAACCACTGCGTCTTTGGTGGTACGTCCTCCGTTGGGCATATCCTGCCAAACGATCATCCCCAGTTTGTCACAGGCATGGTACCAGCGCAGAGGTTCCACCTTGACATGCTTTCTGATCATATTGCAGCCAATTTTCTTGATGTATTCGATATCCGAAAGCATAGCCTCTTCCGAAGGTGCCGTATAAAGCCCGTCAGGGAAGTAGCCCTGGTCGAGAGGTCCGTATTGGAAGATGGGTTCATTGTTGAGGGTAAAACGCCAGAGCCCATTTTTATCTTTAGCTTTGCCAAACTTCCGCATCGCGAAATAACTCTGCACCTGGTCTACCAATTTTTCATCTTCCAGCAAAAGAACTTCGAGGTCATAGAGATAAGGATGATCAGGATGCCAGAGTCTGGTTTCCGGAATGTGAAAGACCAGCTTGCTTTTCAGATCGCCGCTGATCCGGGCGACCTCTTTGCCTTCAAAACTGGCAATTGCTTCAACCAGGCAATGGTTTTTCAGGGCGTCATTACTGACGCTCACCTTCAATTCCAGCGTACTGGTATCAATGGAGGGTGTGATCTTCAGCGAGCGTATATGTTTTTTAGGTAAGATTTCCAGCCAAACTGTTTGCCAGATTCCCGATACAGAGGTGTACCAGATCCCATGGGGTTGCAGACGCTGCTTGCCCTTTTGGTGCAGCGCTTTTTCAGTTTCATCCTGAACCGTGACGATCAGCTCGTTACTTCCTGCATGAAGGGCGGAAGTAACATCAAAACTGAAAGGCAAATAACCGCCCCGATGGTCACCGATAAGCTTCCCATTAACCCAAACCTGGCATGAAAAATCAACTGCCCCAAAATGCAGCATCACCAACTGGTCTGGTGCGTGCTCGACTTCAAACTGGCGCTGATACCAGAGTTTTTCATCCGGTTGAAGCACCCTTTCAACACCTGAAAGTGCCGATTCAGGTGCAAAAGGCACCAGGATCTCTCCAGTAAATTGAGCCGGTTGGGGTAAAGACGCAGTCTGGATGGTGTAATTCCACCATCCGTTCAGATTCTGCCACTTTTCACGCACCATTTGAGGGCGTGGGTATTCCGGCAAAGGGATAGGAAAAGCAGGCTGCCAGGGGGTGGTCAGTTTATTGATTTTGAGATCAGTCATCGGGCTTATTTTACTTCAGTTCGTCCGTTCTTAACGAATAGGAGTGGGATCAGTGCCAGCAGCCCGAGCAGGGCACCCACCTGGAAGATCATGCCGACTGGCAGGAAACCAGGTTTGCCCTCAAGGACTGTTGGTATGCCATAAGCAGTGATCAGGGAAGAACCGATGCGCGGTCCAATCAGCATAGGCAGCAAGACGTAGAAAATCATGCGTACGCCCAGGAAACGTCCGTGGCTGTCCTCGGGTAAAAGTTCTTTGATCCAGGAGTTGGCGACAATACCTGCTGACATGTTGGCAGCTTGCCAGAGGAGCCCGGTCAGTGCCAAAATCGGTATGGACCCATCCAGCGAAAACAGAAAACAGCCAAGGCTTGTGAGAATGATCGATATGGCAAGCATCGCCTTACGGTTGACCCGGTCTGCCAGGTTGCCCAGCGGAATCGCCAGTAGCCCGCTCCCGATGATCACCCCACCGCCAATGATGGCAAATTGGGATTTGGTAACGCCAATGGTGTTGTTGACATAGATCAGCATATAGGGGAACGCAACCTGGAAGCCAATACCCAAAAGCATGCTGCTCACTAGGATCAGGTTCAAGGTTTTATTTGCGAGAATGGTCTTAAAGTCGAAGGTCGAACGGATTTCCTGCCAGAAGCGTTTTTGAGGTTCTGTGTTTACAGTCAAAGGCTCATCCTTGATAGCACTTCCGGCGATCAGACCGACCACCATCACAATTCCGCCCAGCAAATAGAAAAAGGTGAAATATCCCAGGTTATCGATGAACACGCCGGCGGCAACTATGGAGATCAGCTGAGCGAGGAAAAGACAGACATTAAGGACGCCTTCCACCCTACCGCGTTGGTTATTTGGGGTGATATCGGCTGTCCAGGCATTGAATGCAGCGTCGTTGGCTGTCGAACCAAAAAAGGTCATCAGGCAATCGACCAGCACAACCATCACCACAGCCAGTGACAGGTTTTTGACAAAGGCTGTCATAGGAAAGACAGCCGTCATCAACCCCCAAAAGACATAGCCGATCAGAATAAAAGGTTTGCGGCGACCCCAGCGTGAGCGCGAGCGGTCGCTGAGCGTGCCAATCAGAATGGTAGTGAGTGTGGCTACGAGAGCGCTGGCAGCCACCATCCAGGCAACCGGGCGTGGGTCGGGAGTGATGGTGTCATAAACGAAGTTATTGAACCAGGTGTTCTCGACCGCCCAGGCAATCTGACCGGTGATGGCGAGGGCTACCATGATAGTCCAGGTGCGGGTTGTGATGCCTTTTACAGTTTTGGTATTGGGTTGGGATGATTGCATGAACGCCTCGGATTGAGTTTGTGCAATTGTAAGGGAAGTTGGAAAATTCGGGGGTAAAAAGGGAGTTTTCTGGTGATCGCCAGGGTGGGTTTTAAACCCGCGCTTGCCTATATCATTTTGGCTTGTATTATTCACCCTCTCCCTGAGAGAGGGTGGGGTGTGGATCTTTCCGTCCTTTTTGTCAGATTTCTGCTTTTCATGGGCGGGGTTGGAATTAGCCCCATACAACAGAAAAACACGAAGTGAAGAATTTTGCAGGTGGCAGGCTAAGATCCTTCATTCCGCAGGATGACAGGCAACGGGTATAATTTGGCATATGCCTGAAATTGTTGCCCTGGACCTTGAAACAACGGGTTTGGACCCAAAAAACGACTCAATCATTGAAATCGGTGCGGTGAAATTCAACGAAAACCGCACTATCGCTGAATATTCCAAACTGGTCAATCCGCGTAAACCGATCAATCAATTCATTACCAACCTGACCGGTATCACCAACAGCATGGTCATGAATGCACCATTCATTATTGATGTGCTCCCCGAAATTCGCGATTTCGTCGGCGATGCTATTATTTTGGGGCAAAATATCGATTTCGATCTCAGTTTCTTCCATCGCTACAAACAATTCACAGATAATCCCACCATCGACACCTACGAACTGGCAGCCATATTGATGCCAACCGCACACCGTTATGGTCTCGGTTCGCTGTCAAGACAACTGGGCATTGTGCTCACAAATGCCCACCGGGCGCTGGACGACGCCCGGGCAACGATGCAGGTTTATCAGCAGCTTCTCAAAAAAGTTACCAATCTGCCTGTCGAACTGGTGGTAGAGATCCTGCGCCTGAGCAAAGGTCTGAATTGGCAGGGCGAACTACCCTTCCGCTGGGCCTTACGCCACATGGCTGATCAAGGCATCCAGCCACGGCGACTCAGCCCGGATGATGAAGACCTGGTGTTTGGACTCGAGCGGTCCCCACGGACCAAAGGCTTGCAGCCAAATGAAACCCTGGTTCCACTCGATGGCGAAGAAATCGCCAGCACGCTTCAGCCCGGAGGTGCCTTCGCAAAGTATGACCCCAATTTTGAACATCGTCCGCAACAGGTTGAGGTGCTGCTCTCGGTTTGTAACGCTCTCAATCGTGGTGACCACCTGATGGTGGAAGCCGGAACCGGCACAGGAAAGTCGCTTGCCTACCTGATCCCGGCGGCTTATTGGGCGATGCAAAACGGTGAGAGAGTGGTGATCTCGACCAACACTATCGCTTTACAGGACCAATTAATAGAAAAAGACATCCCAGACCTGATCCAGGCGCTGGATATTGACTTGAAAGCCTCCGTCTTGAAAGGGCGTAACAATTATCTTTGCCCACGCAGACTTAAACTGATGCGCCGGAGAGGTCCCGAAAATGTGGATGAAATGCGTGTGTTGGGTAAGGTGCTGGTTTGGCTGCAAAGCAGTCAGTCCGGCGATCGGCGCGAGATCAACCTGAACGGACCGATGGAACGGCTGGTGTGGTCTCGCCTTTCTGCAGAAGATGAAGGCTGTAAGTTGGAGACCTGCCTGAAGCGCATGGGCGGCACCTGCCCCTTTTACAAGGCGCGTATGGCTGCTGAAAGTTCGCATATTTTAGTGATCAACCATGCCCTGCTCCTGGCGGATGCGGCTGCCGAAAACCAGGTTTTACCCGATTTCAACTACCTGATCGTGGACGAAGCCCACCATCTTGAGGCTGCCACTACGGATGCGATGAGTTTCAGCCTGCGGGCAGTGGACGTAAACCGCACAGTGCGTGAGCTTGGTTCAACCGAGCAGGGCATTTTGGGTCGGTTGGTGAGCATCGCTGCTCCAGTACTAATGCCCGCTGACCTCGCTCTTTTGCTTCAATCGGTAAATTCAGCATCCGAACGTGCTTTTCGTTTTGATACCGACATGACTGCCTACTTCAAGGCGCTGGATTACCTCATGGAAGAAGTGCGCGAAGGCAAACCCCTGGGCACTTACCCGCAAAAAACTCGCATCTTGCCATCTACGCGCATGATTCCTGCCTGGCTGGACGTTGAGATAACCTGGGAACAAGCCAAAGACGACCTGGAAGAATTGCTGCGTATCGTCAGGAATATTCGCATATCGGTGCAAGGTGTGGATGGTATCGATCAGGAAGATGCGGAAGATATATTTGGGGCGCTTGCGCGAACTACGCAAACTCTCAATGAGATCGACAGCAATCTTGAAAGCCTGACCATGAATCCGTCCGATGATCAGATCTATTGGGTAGAGATTGACCCTCTGCAGCTTCGTATGACCCTCCAGATCGCGCCGTTGCACATTGGCAGCCTGATGGAAAAGTACCTCTGGCACGAAAAATCCAGTGTGATCCTCACCTCGGCCACCCTTACTACGCACGGGGAGTTCGATTACCTGAAGCTCAGGCTGAACGGTGAGGATGCTCATGAATTAATGGTTGGTTCCCCCTTCGATTATGAGACCTCCGCCATGGTATACATCCCCCAGGACATTCCTGAACCGTCTGATAATTACGGTCATCAAAAAACCCTTGATGATACGATTATTCGATTGGCAAAGGCAACTGGAGGACGCATGCTGGTGCTGTTTACCTCGTATGCCCAGCTGCAGCGCACATCGCAAGACATCCAGGGACCCTTGCAGAAAGAGGATATCCAGGTCTACGAGCAGGGCGAAGGTTCCTCAGCGACTTCCTTGCTCGAGACCTTCAAGGAGGATCCAAGAGCTGTGCTTTTAGGAACACGTTCGTTCTGGGAAGGCGTCGACGTACCAGGGGAAGCGCTGCAAGTGTTGGTGATCGCCAAATTGCCCTTTGATGTACCCAGTGACCCCATTGTGGCAGCGCGCTCGGAGAGCTTTGACGATCCCTTCAACGAGTATATGCTTCCGGAAGCTATTTTGCGCTTCAGACAAGGGTTTGGTCGCCTTATCAGGACCCAAACTGACCGGGGAATTGTGGCAATTTTGGACAAACGTATCCTCAGCAAACAGTATGGGAGATTGTTTATTGAATCGCTGCCGCGTTGCAACACCATCCGCGGAAGTATCCTGAATCTTCCTGAAACTGCGGAAAAATGGTTGGGATTATAAGATTTTCCTGTAAAGGGTCTCTCTACACGGTTATTGACATTCCTCTCGTTCGTTAGTAAACTTTCCTCGTAAGGTTTGAAAGAATAAGTTTTTAAACGAAGGAGAATTAAAATGGCTTACAGCTTCAAAAATTCGAAAGGCAAAGAATACTTTCTGCACGTTACGAAAGTGAAACGCGCGTCTGGGAAAGAAACTGAATTGTATTTCTTTTCACCCGACATCCGAAAAGGACAGGAAGTTGATAAAGTCCCTGCAGGCAAGCAAGTGATCGAGCTGGCTTCCGGTCTTCCCGTTCTGAAGAAGAAGTAGTCTGATTCAAGCAGATAAACACCCCGCAAAAGCGGGGTGTTTGTTTTAAGCGCATCCATTCTTCCTCTCCAGATAAGTAATATTCTCCCCCAACATCTATGCTCTTTACACACAAGATGACAGACAAACAAAACAAGGACAAGCTGCTGGCATTGGAATTGCAACTAAACAGTCATGAAGTATCTGTAATTGAGGAGACTATTATGAAGAAATCTGCAATTGTCCTATTCGTGATCATCCTGCTGGTACTGGCGTTGGCGGGATGTAAGCGTTCAGCATCCAAAGCGCCAGAGGTGACACCGGAATATATGGAACAGGTGGGAACTCTTTTGCCAGTCGATCAACAAATTTTCAATGCAACCATGACCGCCCAGGCGATCATTGAAGAGTTCAATATGCCCACCCAAATGGTACCAAACGCCCAGGGCACTCCTGTGGCAATTACTCAAATGCCACCAACCCCCATCCCATCCCCGACCCCTACCAGTGCACCGACTCCCACCCTGCAGGCGCTTACCCGTCCGCAGAGTTGGGTGGTTCAGGGCGGCGAGAACGTCTACTGTCTCTCGCGTCGTTTTGATGTGGACCCGGGCGATATGCTTGCGATCAACAACCTGTACGCAGGCAGCATGCTGAACATTGGCGATGTGCTGCTGATCCCCCAAACGGGTTCATGGCCTGGTGGTGACCGCCAACTTTTGCCACACCCGGACACCTGGACTGTGACCCCCGGTGAGACAGTGTTTGAAGTCGCCTGTGCTTATGGCGACGTCTGGCCAGAGCATATCATCCAGGCAAACGGCTTAACTGAACCTTATGACATCAGCGGCATTGCTACGCTTCAGATTCCCTGATCAAAATCAAGTTAGAATAACAGGAGGCGCAAGCCTCCTGAATTTTTTAAAAGGAGCATCATGGCAGAAACAACCATTATTAGTCGGGAACAATATCTACAAGGCTATATCTTCGACATTGAAAAGGTGCATTTGCGATTACCTGACGGCAGAGAGCATACCTACGACCTGGTTGATCATGCCGATGCGGTCACAATTTTACCGATCGATGACGAAGGGATGGTCTATTTTGTCCGTCAATATCGGGTGGGAGCAGAAAAAGAGCTGCTCGAGCTGCCAGCTGGTGTGATCGATGATGGTGAGCAACCGCTGACAGCTGCTCACCGCGAACTGCAGGAGGAAATTGGGAGGGACGCGTCGCAGATGGAACGCCTTGGCGGATTTTTTATGGCTGCCGGCTATTCCAATGAATACATGCATGTTTTTTATGCCAGTCATTTACGCGAGAAGTCGCTTGAACAAGATGAGGATGAATTTCTTAGCCTGGTCAAGGTGGACCTACGCGAGGTTTTCGGTATGATCAGGTCAGGTGAAATCGAAGATGGAAAGACGATTTCCGCGTTCCTTTTGGCTATGCCGATGCTGAACGAATTGCTGATGGCGGCAAATGGTTTTTGATCAAATTTAATTAAAAAACTTACGCTTAGTTCTTGTTTACGAATGAATTTCCTGTCAGACTACCTTTACTAAACAGGTTTTTTTGAAGATGGAGGATCAAACTTGTACGGAGACTTGACCGCAGGTTTTCAATATTCATGTCTCTCCCATTTTTCAATGTCAGGAATTCGAAGAGCGAAAGGTTTGTGTGGAGATATTTCAGATATCAAGAGCGAGCTACCACCTGTTTGTCCTTAAACAGCTGATACACCATAAGACACAATAATCCCAAATATGCCAACGCCATAACCTGGTAATTGACTATTGGTCCAAACCCATATAATGCAGGTAGGTAAGCATTGGCGTTGATCAACCAGATTAGTAAGGGCACATAAAAACGGTCAGGGTAGATAAACAGAAATATCACCGCAATCAAGTCAACAGTGAACATATACCTTTCGTGCATGGCGGGCAGGAAGTAAGTACAAAGCATGACTGTTAACATCGTCACGACGATGTAATCTCTATTCGTTACGGTGACTTTGTCCGAAAACAAGATGATGTAGAAAACCATCAGAATTCCAAAAAGGATGATTATTCCAGTCTGGGAAAAATAGTTGTATTCATTTGGAAGCAGGCTGTAGAAATTCGAGTAATTCATAACCAAGGCAAGGTATTCACCTACCTGGGTGGAGTATGCACTAGTAATTTCAGAAAGAGGTTTGCCAAGGATCCAGGCAGGGATATAGATAAAAAAGTTAACCAATGGTATAAGCAAAAAATTAAGAGCCGAGAATTTTTTTTCTTTGAAATAAAGTAAAAACAACACAGGCAGGACGAACAATGCTTGTAGCTTGAATGCAAGAGCAATACCGTAGCTAACAAATGCCCAGGTGATCTTTTTCGTTAAGAAAAGATAGATAGCAATTATGATAAAGCAGGTATAAATAATGTCACACTGTCCCCAAACTGCGCTGTTGAGCAGAACAGGGGGGACAAACAAGGCCACCCCATAGGCTAAGTAGGGCAGTAGCTTGGTTTTGTCTAATTTGAATAAATGCCTAATGATTAGCATGATAAAGATTGCTGTGGTGAAATCAAAGAAAAATGAAACGGCTTTAATTTTACTTAGAAGCGAAAGGGGGAAATAATTGATGAATGCCAGGATATAAAGATAGGCAACGTTGTAATCGCTTTGTAGCGTAGGAATTCCAGCAAAACCGCCATTGAGTACCAGATATTCGCTCCATGGTCTGAACGAAAGGACATAATCACCTGCCGTAAAATAAATTTGGTCCTTTCGAATGAGCAATGCAAAAATCGTAATGATCAAAAAAAGAAATAGGTGTTTATAGTTTTGCAGGAATTGTATTACTGCACTTTCAGTTTTACTAATATCAATCGATAGATTCTTTTTCAACTAAATTTCCTCCTAAAAAATGGAGTTATGGTTTTTTTTCAAAAACCAACCCCGTAGAATCCCTGTAAATAAGATTGTAACCTGCAATATTCCCTGCGTCGGCGTCTCGATAGAACGACTGGCTACGTTCAAATTCATCCGGGTCTATGCCAGTGAGTCCCTCTTGCAGGTAATCACGGATACGCTGCTGCTGCAGGAGCAAGATGTCAAAATTTCCTTCGCGAATATATTCGTAAGTCATCAACTCAAATGAAGTATGTTTCTGCCAATTATTATCGTCCGGCAGGTAGAGGCGGTAGTCGAAGTAGACCGTCAAGGGTTGATCTAAATCTGGACCCAAGACCTGAGAGACTTTTTCATAGAACATTATAGATATGTTGTTATTCTCTCTCGCAAGATGAGTTTTAATGGTATTGATGTCCTGAATAATAAAAAAGGTACTCTGCACAGTAATAATCGCAAGGAAAACTATCAAAACTATCCTCGTTGCTGCCTTCATGTCGATCCACTCCTTGCGATCCGGAAAAGCTATCACCCAGGAAGAGAACATCGGCAAGGCAACAGGCAGCCAGTATTGATACTTGAAATGGCTAAAGAAAAAAATATAGACAGTCAAAGGCAAAAACCAGCTCAAAATTAAGACACTCAAAAATCGTCGCTGTTTGTTGAAAAGACCGATCAAAGCTAAAACAAAGGTGCTAATCAAAAAAATATACTCACCATAGTAATAACGTAAAGTTGAGGGAAAACTTTTCAGTCCTTTTTCATAAACAACACCGTAACCATGCGCAAGTAAATCAGCTTGTTTTTTGGCGACATTTAGGTACTCTGTTCTTGCCCAAGGAGATAGTAGGAACGGATTAGCTAGCACGAAGAATACAGCCAGAATAAGAATATATGCCAAGGAAGACAGCAAAGCTCTTTTCCATGTAACTTTCTTATCGACCAGAGCCCAGATAATTGTTAAGCCTACGGCAAGAAAAAAAAAGGCTCCCACTACTTTTGTGGCTATCATGATGCCGCAAATTGCTGCTGAGAGGAAAAAATATTTTCCGAGGGAACGGTTGTCAATAACCAAAAGTAAAAGAATTAGGGACGAAAGTAACACTATCATTCCATCTGGGTGAAGCCACAATCCATTTTGTAGCGTTGCGGGAATGATAAGCAGAAACATGTATAAAACTATTGACCTGAATGACTTGAAACCATCCTGAAGGTAAACAAGAATCAGAATGCCAATAAGCATTGGAAAAACAGAGACGATTTGGCGTAATGCAAGCATAAGTGTTGGAATATTCTGTAATTGACCAGCCAATTTAAATAGCAAAGCGACCAACCCTGAAAATCCAAAGAAGGGGAACCCGTAAAAGTAATATCCATAAAAGACAAACCCCCGCAAAAAGCTTTCCAGGTTTGCTTTAGGTGTGACCATTTCTTGTATAACAGGGAGTACTGCTGCTTCATCTGGTTCGAATATTCGAACCATCGCAAGGTTCGCAGAGCCAGTTTTGTTTAGGATGCCATACAACACTAAAAAAAACGCGCTTATGATAATCAGAAAAAGGATGATATGCGACTTTTTTTCTGTCTTCACAGGCTCATTATAACCGCAGCATGCCCCAATATGCGGTGATTTCTTATGGCTCCATTGTTGATGCTGAACGATTCGCCGATTGCTTCAAATGGTTGTTGATCAAGGATAAACACAAAAATGTGATAGGCTCCATTTTACTCCCTCATCAAAATCAGTTCGTAAGTATAATCATTGAATGGCTAAGAAGAAACAGTGGGTAATCTTTTCATTAGTATTGCTATCGATGCTTTCTTTTATAATCTATTCGATCCCAAACTCAAAAGCTTCTGAGAACATGTCAATGGTAACCATGTTTGAGCCGGACGAGTCTGCCATGGTCCCCATCATCAGGCGTATGGCTGGACCGCACGTAAATTTGGTTCACACTATCTACCGCATGGTAGCTTACGGGTTTTATCATTATGGATTCCCACATTTCGCCCCCTCAGCCATAATTCTCAAGCTTTTGACCTTTTTTGGGCAGGGAGAGAACTTGTCCCTGGTGATGCTCAGTCTGCGCCAACTGATCAGCGTACTACCGATGATTGCAAGCTTGTGGGTGCTGGTTTACCTGCAGGACCAGTTCAAGACCTGGCGGTCAATTGCCTTATTGGTTTTTTTGCTGGCAGTTCCGGCGGTTGTGCAAAACGGTTACTGGTGGCACCCTGATGGCTTGGTAATGCTTTTTTCCAGCCTGGTGCTTTATTTCTTATGGAAAGATAAGCGCACTTTCGGGAAAAATTTCTTTATTGCAGCCATTCTGTGTGGTATCCTGGTGGCATTGAAGGTGGTTGGGTTTTTCTTCTTTCTCACCATTGCTGTGGTTTTGATCTGGGGCTTGATAGAAAAACGACTGACCTGGAAACAATTCTTCCTCAAGGGCATCCAGTTCATCCTGATCATGGCAGTCGCGATAGTGGTCGCCAGCCCCCACTTGCTGATCCCAAACCACAGAGCTTTTGCCTTTACAGTCTTAAAGCGTGAAATATTTGAAACCTCCAAAGGTTATGGGATTTTTTATGAAAAAGGGCTGTTTTCGGCCTGGCCAACCATGCGTGCTTTTTATGGTGAGGCTGTTTTCCTGCTCACTGCGATAGGGGTATCAATCTGGAGTCTGTGGAATGAGAAGAGAAGGTTCTTAACCGTATTGATCCTGAGCTGGTTCATTCCCCTTTCAATCCATCTATTTTTCTTTTCCCATTTTAAGTATCAGTATTGGCTTCCTGTCGCCATCCCCCTATTTTCAAACCTGGCTTTTTTGCTGCCTGGGGGCAAGGGAGAGGGTGTCCAGCAAGACAAAAATAAAGTCGTCAAACTAATTTTGCTCCTTATAGTAGTTGTTCAGTTCGGGTTGTTCCTGGTGAAGGACGTCGAATTATTTAAGGAACGTAACAACCGGGCGGAGAATAATCCGGCAATCCAGTTTTATGACAAAGCCCTGGTAGAGCTGGCTTCGGTCACCCAGGATAAACTGGTTTACTATGACTATCGCTTGTATATGCTTGAAAAACCTGGCTGGTTTGTTGAAAATTCATTTGATTTATTGACCTATGATTACATCCGATCACGAAATTTTGACCTGTTATTCCTTTCGCAGCAGCGGATCCTGGATTATTTGCACCCGTCAGCAGTGGGTCTTGATCCTTCGACCTTTGCCCAAAGCCAAGAATTTTATCGTGACGCAAATGAAGAAACACTGGAGGGGTACAAACTTTTATTAAGAGATGATACGGTTCTCCTGTACATCAGGCAGGACCTCTGCAAGAAATATTACAGTCCTGGTCGTTGCGACTGATCAGAACACTCCAGAATCAGGCAGCCTATCCATGTCTAAAGAATCCTTAACCAGCGATCAGACAGAGATAGTTGATGCCGTGGGCACCTCAAAAGTTTTTCTTTTGACCCAGAGACTTTGGCAGATACGTCTGCTGAGGTTCCTGGTTGTGGGGGCGATCAACACACTTTTCAGTTACCTGGTATATGCCGTTTTAATTCTGATAGGCAGCCACTACAGCCTGGCAACCCTGATTTCCACCATTTTGGGGGTGATCTTCAACTTTTTCACGACAGGAAGAATAGTTTTTCGCATTTTGGACAACAAACGTTTCGTCATGTTCGTCCTGGTCTATGCTTTCACTTATTTTGTCAACGTAATGTTTCTACGCTTGCTGATCGATGGTCTGGAAATGGATAAACTTCTCGCCGGAGCATTGGTCACTCTGCCAGTTGCTTTGCTCTCATATTTCTTGAATGCCAATGTAACTTTTAAAGACAAACCATCAAATCTATAACCAAACCACAAGGAACTGTATGCAGTATCCAGACCAACTAAACCAGATCTCGAGTATAAGTGCAGTTTTTCCAGCCTACAACGATGCCGGTACGATCCCCAGCATGGTATTGACGGCACTGCTTGCTTTGCGTCGGGTGACGGATGATTATGAAGTGATTGTGACCAACGATGGCAGCAAGGATAACACCGGCATTGTGCTGGACGAATTAGCTTCACGTTACCCTGAACTGAAGGTAATTCATCACCCTCAAAACCAGGGCTATGGCTGCGCCTTGCGAAGCGGTTTTACCAACGCCAGCAAAGACTGGGTCTTCTATACGGATGGCGATGGGCAATACAACCCGCTGGAATTGATCAATCTGACGCAGGCGGTGACAGAGGAGATCGATGTGGTTAACGGCTACAAGATTTCGCGCCACGACCCTCTGATCAGAGTTGTGATCGGCAGGGTTTACCACCATTTAGTCAAGATCGCATTTGGCTTCAAGCTGCGCGATGTCGATTGCGATTTCAGGCTTATCAGGCGGGAATTATTCGAAAATGTTGCTTTGGAAAGCCGCACCGGCACGATCTGCCTGGAAATGGTCAAAAAATTCCAGGATGCAGGATACAAATTTGCTGAGGTACCGGTGAATCATTACTACCGCTCCTACGGTCGTTCGCAATTTTTCCGTTGGAAACATTTATGGACAACGTTTGAACACCTGACGCAGCTCTGGTGGAAACTGGTAATTAAGAAAGATCATCTGTCTTCTGAAGAACCCAGAGACAATCTGAGCACGACTGAAGAAAGGCAAGTGTGAGTTATGGATTACAGCAGTTTCGAAGGGAAAAAAGTGTTGATCACCGGCGGGCTGGGTTTCATCGGTTCAAACCTGGCGATCAGACTGGTCGAACTGGGCGCCGATGTAACCCTGGTTGATAGTCTGATCCCGACTTATGGGGGCAACTTGTGGAATGTGGAGCCGATTGAAGGCAAAGTGCGAATCAACATTTCAGACGTGCGCGATCCATTCTCGATGAAGTATCTGGTGGCTGGTCAGGATTATCTTTTCAACCTGGCTGGGCAAACCAGCCATGTTGACTCCATGGAAGACCCTGCCACCGACCTGGCGATCAACGTCCAGGCGCAACTTCAAATTCTGGAAGCCTGCCATCATTACAATCCTATTGTGAAAATTGTCTTCGCCAGCACCAGGCAGGTTTACGGTCGTCCAAGGCAAATTCCAGTCAACGAAGACCATCCCCTCTCTCCGGTCGACCTGAATGGCGTGCACAAACTGGCAGCAGAACAATATCACCGCCTTTTCAATAACATATATGGAATTCAAGCCGTGATCCTGAGGTTGACCAATACCTATGGTCCCAGGATGCGTGTAAAGGATGCCCGGCAGACATTTTTGGGCATCTGGATCAGGCGGCTGCTTGAAGGTGAGCCGATTCTAATTTACGGTGACGGCACCCAACTGCGCGATTACAACTACGTGGACGATGTAGTGGATGCCCTTCTCAGTGCTGCACAAAGCAGGGATTGCTGTGGAGAGGCGCTGAACCTTGGGTCAGAAGAAGTTTTTTCGCTTACCGAAACCGCTAAAGTTTTTCTAAAGCTTCACCCAGAAGGTCAAATAAAGTATGTGCCCTTCCCGAAAGACCGCCTGGCGATCGATATCGGAGACTACCAGGGGGATTGCAGTCGTATTCAAAAGGTATTGGGATGGTCTGCAAAAACGAAGTTTGAGGATGGGATGCGCAAGACATTGGCGTATTACGAGCAAAATCGTGAGAAATATTGGTGAGAAATATGAGCGACTTAAAGATACCTTCCGCTGATCCAAAGGCTGACTATGCGCAGCATGCGGCAGAGATTTCGCAAGCCATCCAAAATGTCTTGCAGAGTGGTCAATATATACTGGGTCCGGATGTAAAGCTTTTTGAGGAGACTTTCGCCAAATTTGTGGGTGTGGAAAATTGCGTATCAGTCAACAGCGGTACTGACTCTCTGGTTTTGGCTTTGAAAGCATTAGAAGTCGGCGTAGGCGATGAGGTTATTACCGTCTCGCATACTTCCGTTGCTACTGTGGCGGCGATTGAACTTGTTGGTGCGCTGCCAGTATTGATTGACATCGACCCTGATACCTATTGCCTTGACCCCAAAAAACTGGATGAATTAGTCAGCTCCAAAACAAAAGCAATCATTCCGGTTCATTTGTACGGTCAACCGGCGAATATGGATCCAATCCTGGAATTTGCACACCTGAAAAAAATTGCCGTCATAGAGGACTGTTCACAGGCTCATGGTGCAACCATCCGAGGGAAAATGGTCGGTGGGTTCGGAGACCTGGCGTGTTTCAGTTTCTATCCCACAAAAAACCTGGGAGCCATTGGTGATGGCGGCGCGGTTGTGACCAACCGATCCGATTTGGCAGAGAAATTGCGCCTTCTTCATCAATATGGCTGGGAAGAACGCTACATCAGCAAGCTGGCAGGGATAAACAGCCGCATGGACGAACTGCAAGCGGCCATTCTGAACGTAAAGTTGCCTTTCCTGCCTGAAAAAATCCATCGAAGGCGGGCAATCGCTTCGATCTATGATCAGAGATTGGCAGATACCGGGTTTGTGCTGCCGAAACACCAGTCTGGCACAGAACACGCAATGCACCTGTACGTGATCCAGGCTGATAAACGCGATGAACTCCAGGCGTTTATGAAGGAAAATGGCGTGGGCACCGGGATTCACTACCCCCTTGCTGTGCACCAGCAGCCAGCATACCTGGGAAGATTGCGCGGTTCGAACGAACTACCTGTCACAGAAAAGATCGTACCGCGGATCCTTAGCCTGCCGATGTATCCTCAATTATCCGACGAAAATGTTCATCGGGTTTGTGATTTATTGGTAGATTGGAGCAAACATTATTGATTGGGTGTAGAAAAACTCTTGCCAAATCAAAAGTGCTCAGTTATAATCCAGATTCCTTGGGCGGTTAGCTCAGTTGGTTAGAGCGTTGCGTTGACATCGCAAAGGTCGTAGGTTCGAGTCCTATACCACCCACACAAAAAACATCCTCTGAGAGGATGTTTTTTGTTAATTCGTAGAGGGGCTTTCATAGTAAAAGTGTTATTGGTCTCAATGTAAAAGTATCTTGACAGCAATTTTTCTCTCTGGTAATATCGATATAAGTGGGCAAATCTGTCTGCCCGTGAAACCATTTGGCTTGGAACTTACCAGACTGGTAACGTGGAGAGCTAGTCGAAATATCTTCCAAAGAACAAATTCCATTTTCGCCATATTTTTTTTAAAAATTTCATAGAAGGAGTAATAGATGAAAAGAAAGAAGTTTTTCGTCCAACTGGTACTGTTGATCATGAGCTTGATGTTGATTTTTTCAGTAACAGCCTGCCGTACAGCAGAACCCGCTCCGGCCGAAGTCACGGAAGAGGTTCCTGTTGAAGTAGTTCCCGAAGAAAAAGATTACAAAA
Organism: Anaerolineaceae bacterium UBA5224; assembly: GCA_002409365.1. GTDB lineage: Bacteria > Chloroflexota > Anaerolineae > Anaerolineales > Anaerolineaceae > Mesolinea. Next base: position 79,359 of record DHUW01000090.1, read on the forward strand.
TCGGCATCATGACTGGTACAGTCTCCCAGGGTGAAGAGGAATACCAGGAAGCCATGAACCAGATCGCCAAGTACGGCGACATGATCGTGCATGCCACCTACCCTGACAACTTCTCCAC
>DHUW01000045.1:0-7749 GCA_002409365.1 Anaerolineaceae bacterium UBA5224
TTCACATGCCCGTTTATTATCGTCAATGTAGCTCATAATAACTCCTTTTTCCAGGTTTAAGGAAAAACCAATCGGGCTCCAGGGTTTTGCCATTTTTTGTTCAAGTTAACAACGCAGCAAGTATAATGGAATTTACTCAGTACAATTTTTACGATTGGAAAAATGGTTTTCTCACAAAGCAAATTTTCGATTTTTTTACCGGAAACCCGGAATAATTTGTAATTTAACAAAGGAGAGAAATGCCTGACGAGCAAACTAAGGACGAACTAAACGAGATTTATAAGAGTCTTTCCTGGCAATTGCTGGAAGTGACCGAGAACGCGGCAATAGCTGCCGCAAGGGCTGCCGGACATGGCGATAAGAACCTGGCTGACGCAGCTGCGGTGAATGCAATGAGAAACTCATTGAACCGCATCCCTGGTGTATCATCCGAAATTAAAATTGGAGAAGGTGAACGCGATGACGCGCCCATGCTCTTTATTGGCGAGAAATTGGGTAATGGCCATATAAATATCGACATTGCGGTCGACCCGCTGGAAAATACTAACGCAACCGCCAACCTGAATTCTGGCGCAGTTTGCGTCCTTGCAGCCGCACCCTCAGGTGGGTTGGTTAATGCCTCAGATACCTATATGGACAAACTATGTGTTGGTAAAGATGCCGCTGATTATGTGGATATCCGTCTCTCACCCGAAGAAAATGTCAATCGCCTGGCCAAAGCACTCAAACGTCGCGACAAAGCTGAACTCACCATTACAGTCTTGGACCGCCCGCGGAACGCCGAATTGATCTCAAGACTGCGTTCCACTGGAGCGCGGGTGAGGTTGATCATGGATGGAGACCTGATGCCCAGCGTGTTCAGCTGCTTCAAGGGAGTGGGTGTACATGCTGTCATGGGGATCGGTGCTGCTCCTGAGGGTGTTATTTCAGCTTCCGCCATCAAGCTCCTGGGCGGTAAAATGCAAGCAATTTGGAAACCAAGAGATGATGCTGATAGAGAGCGCTTGATCAGAATGGGCATTGAACTCGATAGAGTCTACACTCAGGATGACCTCGCCCCAGCAGATGATCTGGTATTCTGCGCTACCGCAGTTACACCAATCTTGACCACCTCCAAGGCAGTGCTTGAAGGCGTCAGTTTCTTCCCGGGAGGCGCGAAGACGAGCAGTTTGGTGATCACCCGCGGCTTTATGAACTTTGTCCCCACCACTCATGTTTTGAACAAAGAAGTCTTTGAGGAAGAAAAGAGCGAATTCCGGCTATATTAATTGTGCTTGAAAAAAATATTAAGAGACAGTTTGATGGACAAGTCAGGCTGTCTCTTTATTAATAACTTATAAAAATGTCCCATTATATGTGGACATTTACTATTTCTGTCCTTCTTGACGTTCATTTTTTGCTTGTGTATATTTTGATCAGGAATAATAGACACTCTAAAAGCAAAAAACATGAACAAGCGACAGAAAGGCTTACTTACTTATTTGGTCAGCAGCCAGGGTTACGAACCCGTTGAAGTCCTGGCTGAACACTTTTCTGTCTCAACAAAAACAATCCGCAGGGATTTACCGGTCCTCGAAGAGCTCATCGCCGACAGTGGGGCGAAAATCGACATCAAACGAGGAAAGGGTGTTCGTCTTGTCGCTACACCCGCAGGCATTGCCCAACTCCAAAAAGATTATTTAGAAACAAATAAAGTCTACCAGGATCGTCGAGAGCGAAATCTGCTTCAATCATTTTTCCTGTTATTTTCTTCAATCGATTGCATACCCCTGAAAGCATTCAGTAACCTTCTTTACATCAGCCGTAGTCAGCTTTTGCTGGATCTGAAAGCCATCTCCAATGTTTTTGATCCCTATAAGGTCGAAATTGTTATCGATAAAGAAGGAATTAAGGTAAACGGAACAGAAAAAGATATCAACGATTTAGCAGTCTATTTAGGATCAAAATACCGTGATTATGGTTACCCACTGGAGAACATTTTATACCCTGTAGAAATTAGAAAAGGTACCTTGATCACTGAACAGCTGATCAACCAATCTGATATTAATTTTCTAGAAAAGCTAATCGAACAAATCGAAAAACATAGCTCGAAAATGATTTGGAAGAAAGATTATGTAATCCTTTTCATTTCTCTCCTCGTACTGATCAAACGAAAATCAACTGGTCTGCCTATTGAAAGAACAGAAAAACAAGTACGAAAAGTAGCCGGGGATACAAACCTGCCTGAGACAATCTGGAGAGAAATTGAAGAGGGATACAACACCCAATTGGATGAAGGTGATTTACAGACGATCACGAATATCTTCCTGGCGACTGGATTGGTCGATGACCCTGCGTTCAGTCAGTCCAGTCTGTCGTTAGGCAACAAGCAGCAGATGATCCATGATTTTGCTGAAGATTTTATCGATGCCTTCACAACTATAACCGATATCGATCTGCGAAAAAATGAGCTTTTCTGCATGCGTATTCATGAGCACATCGGTCCGATGATCAATCGGGTGTTGATCAATCTTGGCATCGCCGACCAGTTCCTTGAAACGTATGCTCAGGAATACCACATCACGATGAACGTTTGTGAAGTGATCAGCTGGATACTGGCAAGGAAATATGACTTGCCGGATATCCCTCGAGCTGAAGTCCTCTTCCTGATGCTCTATATTCAAACTGAGATCATCGAGGCGGAGTCAAGACTTAAGGTTGGTCTGCTTTCAAATGATGAGAAAAGTGTCGTTAACCTGCAATTGGCTCGTCTTTCCAAAGAATTTCCTAATTGGAAAATTGTCCACTATCAGAATTTGAGCAAAACAACTTTTTATGAGGATGGTTTGGAAATCCTGATTGCCATCAGCGGCAATCTTGTTAGTGCAGATCTGCCGAAAGCGGAGATATCGAACAGGATGAGCGAACTGGATTTGCGGCTTATCAAGTCCACTGTCTTCAATCTTGCCAGCAACAGTGGCCGTGAATACACAAAATTAAATAATATTTTTCGGGACCTGCTTGATCTGGGCTGCCAGATCGTCTTTAGCCAGGTTCCCTTCGAGCCAGATGAGGCAAGCTCTCAAAATTTGCACATTGAAGGTGTGGGAAATGCTGCCTTTACCTACCTGGAGAAAACTGATGAAAGTAACATTCTCTACATCCAGTGCCCAAAGGAGGCTGAAGGTAATTTTGAATTTACCTTCAGTATGAACAACTGGGATTTCCTGTTATTTGCTTCAAAGATTGTTTTTCTCGTCGATCGAACCAGCCAGGCTGACCTGAGTGGGTATATTAAAAAAATCGCAGATTACCTTAAGGAGAATTAATGTATAAAATCATCGTTTTTACCCACGGAGACTTGTCTGAAAGCTTGAAAAAAACAGCAGAATTAATTTCCGGAAGGAACGATAACGTTGACTTTTATGGAATTCCCCTTGGGTGCGATACAGCTGCAATGCTGGGACAGGTCGTAAATTCGATCAAGATGGCAGAAGAATCCGATAAGGACGTTCTCATTTTTACAGACCTGTTTTTTGGAACACCGTTCAATTTATTGATGACTATAGTTGGTAAGTATAAGTTTAGTCACATCGCTGGAGTCAACCTCCCCATGCTGCTCGAAGCCATGTCCATGCAAGACCAGAAAGGCCTTGTTTTCGAAGATGTTGTAAATGATCTGGTTTCTAAGGGTAAACAGACAATCGTAAATTGTGACAAATTTGTGAAAGATTTAGTAAAGAAAGAGGGATAGAAAATGAAAAAAATACTCGTCGCGAGAATCGATGATCGCCTTATTCATGGTCAGGTTGTCACTTCATGGATCAAAGCTTATCCAATTACAGATATTTTGATCGTTGCGGAGGATCTGGCTAAAAATATGTTAATGCAAAGGATTTACGAATCCGTAGCCCCAGCAGGAATCATCGTAAAGGTCATGGATAATCCTAATGCACTGAAATACCTCAAGGAAGATCCCAAAAAGTCTGAAAATTTGATGATTCTTGTCAAAACACCTGATGTTCTTGAGTATCTGACAGAAAACGGGGTGCCCCTGGAAAAAATTGTGTTAGGAGGTATTGGTTCCAAACCGGGACGAGAGACATTAATTCGTAATGTATCCGCCAACGAAGCAGAACGGGAGAGTCTTCGAAGATTAATCGGAAAAGGTGTCCAAATTGTCTACCAAATGGTACCTGTTGACAAAGAAGTGGATATCAGCAAGTTAGTGAAGACGGAAGAATGATGAATCAAGACACATCCTACCTCAAATCGTTTTCATTCGAAGAATATGAGCTCCATCTTGGGAAGCTCAGACAACAGATGGTGAAACATGGCATAGATATGCTGCTTTTGTCCTCGCCAGAAAATATTTATTATGCTACTGGATATCGTTCCTGGTATCTTTCCAGTCTTTTTAGACCCGTTTTCGTTGCGGTTCCAAGAGAAGGTGAACCTGCGATTTTCTTGCGTTACCTCGAAAAAACAACCGTGCAAAACACCAGTTGGATTGAGCGTATCTACTATTCCGGGTCTACCTCACGCAATTATGGCGTAATGAATTGTACAAATTACATCGATGGAATTATGAAATATCTTGCGAGTCTTAACGCTGAGGTCAAACGCGTGGGGATAGAAGCAAATGCGGGACAACATTTTCAATGGTCTCTCACCTTGCTTAAAGAGATAATCGATGAATTCTCTCAGATTGATTTTGTTGACGGATCTTCTGCAATCGAAGGAGCCCGAATGATCAAGACTGATTGGGAAATCCGCAATATCGAATCGGCAGGTTACATTACCGAAAGAGCCATTGTTGATACGTTTCGGGAAATACTTCCAGGTCGAACTACAGAAAAAGAGATCGCCTCAGGTATAACCTCAAGAATGTGTGCAGGTGGGATCGATAAAATTTCCTACCTCACTGTAAACAGTGGGGCCGATAAATACAGTACCTTTAATAGCTATGCAACATCGAGAGTTGTTCAGCCTGGTGAGATCGTTCTAGTGGACATTAGCGGTCATTACGAAGGCTATGCCTCTGATCTTACCCGTACAATGTTTTTGGGCAAAAATTTACCAGATGATTATGAAGATATGGCTCGCATTTCCATGGAAAGTGTTCATGCCGGGTTCGCAGCCATGGAAAATGGCAACACTATTGGAGATGTTAGTCAGGCAATCGAGAACTTCATTTTGAACTCAAAATATGGCGATTATCTGGTTCATTCCAGTGGTCATTCTATTGGGTTGAGCGTCGTTGAATTTCCCTCTATAGAAAACAATTCGGTTGTCCAATTGGAGACAGGTATGGTGCTGGCACTAGAAAATGGTGTCTACCCATACGATAAAAAACAAGGTGCTGAGAGTATTTATCTATCATTTCGCATGGAAGACGAAGCTCTGACGGGCATCAACGGACCCAGATGGTTGTCCGGTCCTGGAAAAATGATTTACACATTATCAGATTTTGTCTAACAAGGAGGTGCATACCAAAAACAACATCCTCTTTTATTTTAGATTATCAACTTTTAGATTATTAAAAAATTTTTGAATGGAGAGAAATGAACATAGTACAAGCTTTACTTATTGCATTGGCTGCTAATCTGGCATCTGGCCGGATTTGGAGCCCAGTAACCTGGCCTTTCTGCTATCCATTGATCAACGGTACCATTGTCGGTATCATTCTTGGAGAGCCTTTGTTAGGCATGTTGGCCGGTGCGACAATCAACTTGGTTTATATCGGTTGGATTTCAGCTGGGGGTACCATGCCATCGAATATTGGTATCGCCGGTGTATATGGAACAGCATTGGCTATTCTAGCCCACGCTGAACCGGAATTGGCTGTGGCTTTCGCGATCCCGATTGGTCTGCTTGGCGTCCTGCAGTTCCAGCTCATGATGACCATCAATTCTGTTTGGGTGCATAGGCTTGACAAAAATGCTGAGAACGCCGAGTTGGATAAGGTTTGGGTCAATGCCGCTCTGTTACCTCAACTAACTGCATTCCTGATTAATGGTATCCCTGCTTTCATTTTGATGGCAGTTGGTGGAGATTTCTTCGTCGAAATGATGGGGCGTATCCCCGAGAATGTAGTCAATGCCCTCACTGTAGTTGGCGGTTTACTCCCAGCTCTGGGCGTTGCTATGCTTTTGAAATACCTGGGAAAGAAAAATTTGATCCCATTCTTTATCCTGGGTTTCTTCCTTACTACTTATCTCAACCTTGGCATCATGCCGTTGGCAATCCTGGGTGCCTGTGTTGCAGTTATTTACTACTTCTCCTCTCAAAAATCGAACGAAGCTGTGGAAGTTTCTGATGAGCTCCCTGAAGAAACTCCAAGCGTCGAACTGACCACACGGTTGACCAAAGCAGATCTACGAAAACATTGGCTGATCGGTTTGGGTGCTGAAATTGGTTACAACTATGAGCGAATGCAGGCATCTGGTAATCTACTTGCCATGGTTCCGGTTATTCGACGACTATATAAAACCAAAGAAGATATCAGTTCTGCCATGAAAAGATATCTGGTTTTCTTTAATACTGAGCCTTCATTTGTTGGCACTGTCATTCCAGGTGTCGCTGCATCATTAGAGGAACAAAAGGCAAACGGAGCCGACATTTCTGACGAAATGATCACCGGTCTACGTACTGGTCTGATGGGACCTCTTGCTGGCGTTGGTGACAGTCTAGCTGGTGGAATCATTTATCCAATTGGCATTTCACTTGGTGTTTCACTTGCCTTGACGAACCACAGTTTTGCCGGTCCAGTTCTTTTCTTTGTACTGTTTGCCGGTATCATGCTGCTCCTCGGTGGTTCTCTATATAATATGGGCTACAAACGCGGTGGCAACTCGATCATGAGCATCCTGGGAGAAGGCAGTCGCTCCATCGTTAAACTGACAGATGCCTTCAGCGTGTTAGGTTTGCTTGTTATCGGTGGTATGGGTGCGACTCGTGTGATTGCCAACACACCTGTGGTTATTAATGTCGGCCAGACCTCGGTTGTGTTACAAGACGTCCTGAATGGCTTAGTGCCAAATCTGCTTCCCTTTGCGATCATTATCGGAATCTGGTACTTGCTGAATAAGAAAGTAAATCCTTCCTGGGTAGTCTTGATCCTGACTGCATTAGGTTTTGCAGCATACTTTTTAGGACTGCTTGCATAAAACCAGTCTTTACATCAACACAAAACATCCGCCGAGAAACACGGCGGATGTTTTGTTAATTTAACTCATATATGACTACCAGCATCCACAATTGCAAGTACATCCAAACAAAATTTCATGTTCTAAAATTTTGTCAGGTAATATAAATTTTTTTCTACTTAGTCTGTATAGAGCGAGTCAAATATGGAATTATTCCATGTAAAATCTAGTTAAAAAAAGCCATATACAGCACTTGTAACTTCAGATAATAATTCGTATAATATTGTTATCTAACAATCTTTGATTGTTCCAAAATTCTCCCTGCTGTAAGCGGAGAAAATCCTAACACACAGTCAATGTTCAAACCTCTCCTCGTTGGGGGACCATCGTCATGGAAGAAGTGAAAACTTCTTCCCAACAATAATCGATTAATCGAAAATGAACTGAAAAGGAGATTCAATATGAAACCGAGAATGAAAAAGGTCAGCTGGGCTATAGCCCTTGTAATGGTGGCTTTGCTCAGCTTGACTGCTTTGACAGCTGCTTCTGATATTATCTGGCCCTGGTCATCCGAACCGGGGGTGGAGCCCCAGTTGCTGCTTGATGCAGGGAATAAAACCAA
>DHUW01000045.1:8030-16864 GCA_002409365.1 Anaerolineaceae bacterium UBA5224
GAACTCCAGCCCGATGATATTGGCTATATTGGTCCTGTACCCGAGGCAATGCAGATCGACGCTCCACCAACTGGAGAAGATCAGGCAGAAACAGTGGATTGGGAAGCTTTAATTCCTGAAGGTGATCCCGATCAACGAAGTCTCAATGCTGACCCAAACTGGAGTGATTTTTATTACTTCCATGTTGCAGGTTCTGCTTTACATCCCCGCGACAGCTCAGTAAACTGGACGACCGACGGTTCAGGCGGCTGTGCTGTGCTTAGTTCAGGCGATACGTCAGTGGTCTTTAATGTACACCTGGATATCCCCAATGGTGCGAGAATCGATTACCTGCGACTTTATTATTATGACACGAGCGCTAACGATTCCTACTCTTGGATTACCAGGTACAACAACACAGGTTCATTGACAGATCTTACGACGGTAAAATCCACTGGGACCGCAGGATATGGCACTACTCTGAGCGCATTGCTTGGACATATCGTAGATTCAACTAATTTCTCATACCTACTGAATTGGCGCCCATACCAACTTGGGCAGACTATGCGGTTGTGTGGTTTTCGTGTCGCCTACCGGCTTCCTTAATAGTAGTTATGGAAACTGGAGGTGAACTATGAAAACGAGAAAATTCTTTGCGAGTCCGCTATTGGCATGTCTACTTGCCACAGTCCTGCTCAGCTCACTCCTGGCTTTCAGTTCCATTCCACAAGCGAAAGCACAGTCTATACCGGAAGGTGAACAAGAAATCCAGGCAAATGTTGGTTACTCTTGGATCACTTCTTACAATGATGCTGGTGGTTTCGAGGACCTCGTTGCCCTGCCCTACGGGAAATACTTTGGATATAGTACTCAATTAAGTTCCTATATAGGCAAGGTGGTGGATACGGCAAACAAAAGCTATGTCCTCAACTGGCGACCTCTCATTACCGGAAATTCACTATATGTGTGTGGACTTCGAGTGGCCTATAAACTCCCAACTGGCGGAGGAAATTATGAGTCAGGTTTCCACTACTTTCGTGTTGCCGGTTCAGCATTATTCCCACGTGGTGGCAGTGTTGAGTGGCGGACTGATGGGTCAGGCGGTTGTATTTACCTGGTGTCTGGGGACCCTTGGGAAATTTTTAACATCAACCTCAAAATCCCTGAAGGAAGCCGGATCGATTACTTGAGGATTTACTACTACAGATATGCATCGGATCACTTGTATTTGCCGTTAATCCGAAAAAAGTAGAAATCCAAGTATTTAAACAAGAATCATGAGAGCCTTCGAAAGAGGGCTCTCTTTTAGTATCCTGCCAATCATACTTAATTAGGAATTTTTCCTAAGGAAATTCAACGATGAAGGTTGTTTATTTTCTGTCCGGGGATTCATGGCGTTGATCAGGCCATCTCCAAGCAAGTTCCAGCCAACACCGAATAATATCAGAGCAAGGGTAACAGGCAGAAAAACCCACCAATAATTCACTATTCCCTTTGGAGAAAAAATCCAGTCTTTCCCTAAAAGCAAAGTCGAAGCCCAAGGCGTGGGATGACCCAAACCGATATATGAGAATGTGGTCTGAAGTACAACCAATGCGCCAACATCCTTTGCAGCCAGGACCAAAACCGGTGCTATCGCATTGGGAATCAGATGGCGGAAGATAACCCTTGATTTCTTTGCTCCTGAAACCTTGGCGGCCGAAACAAATTCCATCTGCTTGATGCGTAAAACCGAGGCATTCATGATGCGGGCATAAGGCATCCACATCAGCAAAACAAACGCCAGCGCTGTCGGATTCATATTCATAAACGGACTAAAAAGAGGTTTGATACTATTTAATATAGCTGGATTTTTGACAACATACGAATAGAAGCCAGCATATTCTGTACTTTCCAATAGATTCACCAATAAATTGTTATTGATTTGTTGAAAGAGAACCACCCCAGCAATAATAGGAAATGCCAGAAAACCGTCGACTATCCACATCATCACTGTATTCACCCTGCCGCCAAAAAAGGCAGCAATGGTTCCTATGAGCGTGCCAATTAGAAAAACAATAGCAGTTACTCCAACACCAAATGTGATTGCATTCCGCGTTCCCCAAATAAGGGCATCAAATACACTGGATTGATCAGGTAATGTGCCCAAAGGCGCTTCTGGGCTTGGGGGTTGAGGTACTCTTGAATAGGATTGAACAACATCTTGCGTGTCTGCATTTTGGGGAGAGAGCAAAGGAGCGAACAGGGCTGTTAAGACAAAAACAAGGATAATGAATAGACCTATCCAGTTCTGCCAACACGAAAAAAACTTTCGGGTGATGCCCATCAGGACTCCTCCCGCAGGCGGGGGTCAAAGATCACCTTCAGGAAATCCAGCAACGTAGTCAGAATCAATACAAGCACTGTACTATAAATCGAGAAACCTACTGCACTGGGCGCGTCAGGAATGAATGCCAGGCTTTTCACACCCACCGTAGAAAGACCCGGGTAATTAAAGATGATTTCCACGATGAAAACGCTGGTCATCAAGGATGCCGCAGATAGAATAGTGTGTGTCAGCACAGGTCCGGCGGCATTTCCCAAGGCATAACGCCATGCAAGCGTCTGTTCGGATAAGCCCCTGGCTCTTCCCGCGATAATATATTCTTTTTGATTCTCTTCGATTACCGCTGTTCGTGTGATCCTACCTAAAATTCCCCATTGAGCAAAAGCCAGTGTAAGTGCTGGCATGGCAATATGGCGAAGCGCATCCAGAGAAAGTGCCGGATTCTTGTTCAGCAAGCCGTCGATTGTGAGAAAACCCGTATACGCTTTGTAGCCATCAGCCTCGATCATCGGGGCGAAGGCGGTTCCCAAACGTCCGGGGGCGAACCAACGCATCGTGATATAGAAAACCACCAGTATGAGGATGGCCAATATCATCGGAGTAAGTGAGGTTGCAATAAAGGCTATAGCTCTGAAAAATCGGTCAGCAAAGCCACTTTTTTTGGTTCCAGCCATAACACCACTGAGCAGTCCTAATGGAAAGTAAAGGAGTATTGCATAAAAGGTCAATTCCAGGGTAGCTGGAGCCCGTCGCATTAGACCAGTGAAAACATTCTCCTGCAAATTGGGGCTGTAACCCCAATTACCCCTGAGGAGGTTGCCCGCCCAGGCGACGTATTGCACCGGAAAAGGGTCGTTTAAATGATATTTTTCAATCATGTTTTGAAGCAATGCTTCATACATTTCTTCCGTCATGCGCGGAGATGTTCTTTCTGGCATGTAAAGAGAAGCAAGAGTTTCCGGCGGAGTGAGCATGACAGTGGCATAGAGCAACGCTGTAATGAGTATTAATGTCAGTACAGAACGTAAAATCGAAAAAGAAAGACGTCGGAAGATAGTCATGGTATTAGAAGAATTATCTTATCACCAAAACGTAATCCCATCTTTCCAGTTTTCTTTTATGAATGCTGGTCTATTGAAAATTAGCCGCCTCAAGTCCGTAAACAATCCAGGGTGGATTTTCGCCTCGGTAATCAAGTATAATTTCTTAGTTAATTAAATTATCTCTGGAGTATTCTTATGTATCTAACCGGCAACCAGGTTCGTCAATCTTTCCTCGACTTTTTCGCTGCACGCGGGCACACGATCGTGCCAAGTGCTTCGCTTGTACCGGGTGGTGACAGCACCCTTCTCTTCACCAACGCCGGTATGGTGCAGTTTAAAGACGTCTTCCTGGGCACCGAGACCCGCCCCTATACCCGTGCTGTCGATTCCCAAAAATGCTTGCGCGTTTCTGGTAAGCACAATGACCTCGATACAGTTGGCCGTGATAACACCCACCACACTTTCTTCGAGATGCTGGGTAATTGGTCTTTCGGCGATTATTACAAGAAAGAAGCTCTCAGCTGGAGTTGGGAACTACTCACTAAGGTCTGGGGGCTTGACCCTACACGGCTATACGCAACTTATTTCGTGGATGACCAGGGTGACCTGCCCAGCGATGAGGAAGCTCGCAGTGTCTGGCTGGCGCAGCCTGGTTTCGACCCTGCCCACCTGGTAACGGGCGGTCGCAAAGACAATTTCTGGGAGATGGCGGAGACCGGACCATGCGGACCATCAAGTGAAATTCATTACGATTTCGGACCCGATGCCTGCAATATGAAGGATGTTCCCGGGCATATCTGCCAGGTGAACGGTGACTGCAGCCGTATCGTCGAGATATGGAATAACGTTTTCATTCAATATAACCGCACCTCCCTAACTGATTTTCAACCCTTGCCCAAGCGCCATGTCGATACCGGCATGGGCTTTGAACGAATTGTTTCAATTATCCAGGGTGTCAATGGCAACTATGAAACCGATCTGCTCAAACCACTGCTGGATGAGACCCAACGTCTGGCTGGTCAAACCTTCCTGGAGCGCCAGGAAAATCTGACAGCTTACCGGGTAATTGCCGACCATGTACGGGCGGCGACTTTTCTGATCTCCGATGGGGTTATCCCCGGCAATGTCGGGAGAAATTACGTTTGCCGCATGATCATCCGGCGTGCGGCTCGCTTCGCCCGGAAAATCAACCTCAATGAACCTTTCATGGCAAAAATTGCTGCCAAGGTTATTGAAAATTATTACAGAGCGTACCCTGATTTGCTCACCAACAAGGGTTTGATTGAAGAAACCCTGACCAACGAAGAAAAACGCTTTGCTGAAACCCTTGACAGTGGTTTTGCCATGCTGCAAACCTATATTGAAGAGTTAAAAGGCAAAGGTGAGGCAGTTCTGGATGGTAAACGGGCATTTGAGTTATATGCCACCCTCGGTTTTCCGATGGAACTCACGCGCGACATCCTGGCAGAGTCCAATTTGAGCGTCGATGAACCCGGTTTCTATGAAGCGATGGAAGCTCATCGTCAGGCTTCGGGCAAGGGTTCAGTTTTTGCCGAAATGAATGGCAACAAGGTCGAGTTTTATACCGGGCTATTGAGCGATCTGCAAGCACAGGGCAAGTTGCCTTCTGAAGGCGTTATTTATGACCCCTACACCTCTTTTGATACTTCGGGCAGACTGGTTGCGATCCTAAAGAATGGCGAACCTGTGATGTCAGCCCAGACAGGCGATGAAGTTGAACTGGTAGTGACACGCAGCTCTCTTTACCTTGAATCCGGTGGTCAGGTTGGTGATAAAGGCACTGTCATTGCGAACGATGCAACGAAATCTCAGGGTTGGGAGGTCGAAATCGAACGCACTTTCAAACCGATAACCGGATTGATCATGCTCGCCGGGAAAGTCAGTCAAGGCATACCCCAGGTGGATGACGCTGCCCTCGTTAAAGTTGACCTTCCCTCACGCCGCTCAACTATGCGCAATCACACTGGCACACACCTTCTTCATGCTGCCCTGCGAGAGGTATTGGGCGAAAAAGTGCATCAAGCTGGCTCGATGGTCGACCCTGAGCTCATGCGCTTCGATTTCAATTATCCGCACGCAGTTTCAAAAACCGATCTGCTCAAAATTGAAGAGCTGGTAAACGAAATGATTGCCGCTGAATATCCGGTACGAAAAGAGATCAAATCGCTGGATCAGGCAAAAGCTGACGGGGCTACTGCCCTCTTTGGCGAGAAATATGGCTCAACTGTGAGAACCATCGAGGTGGCGGATGAGCGTGGTTGCATATCGTACGAGCTGTGCGGTGGTACTCATGTGGAAAACACAGCGGAAATCGGCTCATTCTACATCCTTTCTGAATCGTCCGTAGCTGCCGGCATACGACGCATCGAGGCGGTCACCGGTTTGGGTGCCTACCATTTTGCGCGCGAGCAAGTGGACCAGCTCAACCAGGTTGCCTCCCTCCTGCAAAGCAGTCCAATAGAGACTTTGAGCAAAGTTGAAACCTTGGAAGCAGACCTCAAACAAACCCAACGTGAACTTGAAAAAGTGCGCGCCGAAGCTGCCAACCAGGCTTTCAAGCAAAAGCTAGACGACGTTCGGGAGGTTAAAGGTGTTTCAGTCCTTACTGCGCAGATTCCCAATGCAGATATGGACGCCCTCCGTTCTTTGGCAGACCAGTTCCGCCAAAAACACCCCAGTGGTGGTGTGGTGGTGCTGGCTACTGTAGTTAATGACAAACCTGCCCTGATAGCAGCTGTCACACCCGACCTGATCAAGCGCGGGTTGAAAGCCGGTGACCTGGTCAAAAAAGTTGCCCAGCTGGTTGGCGGTGGCGGCGGCGGTCGTCCGGATATGGCCCAGGCTGGCGGCAAGGATCCCTCCAAACTACCTGAAGCCCTGGCGCAGGTGGATGCTTACATAGAAGAGAACCTGAAATAAAGCAAAATGTCTGAAACGATCACGCCCTTACGACAGCAATATCTGGAGATCAAAAAAGAGTATCCAGATACGATCGTATTTTTTCGGTTGGGCGATTTTTATGAGACCTTTGACGACGACGCCCGTAAGACTGCTGATGCGCTCGATATCGTCCTGACATCACGCCCGGTTGCCAAGGGTGTGCGCGTACCGATGGCAGGTATCCCCTTCCATGCCGTCGATAACTACCTTGGTCGGCTTATAGAAAAAGGCTTCCATGTCGCCATCTGCGAGCAGGTGGGCGACCAGCCTGATAAGGGGCTTTTCCCGCGCGAAGTGATCAGGGTGGTCACACCTGGCACAGTGGTGGAACCAAACCTGCTGCCCAGTGGTCGCAACAATTACCTGGCTTGCTATTACCTGCAGGATGGCAAAGCCGGACTGGCTTATGTGGATATCTCTACTGGGGAACTTTCTGCAACGGAACTTTCGAGTGAGAATGTTGAGGTTTTGCTGCGATCAGAACTGGAACGCTTGCGCCCTGCTGAACTTCTTATCTCGGAAAACGCGGACGAAAAAGAATCGACAGGATACAACATTACCCGCATCCCCAATTGGTATTATGAGCCAGGTCGCGCCCAGGAGTTGATCAAGAGCCAGTTCCGGGTGAGCAATCTTGAAGGTCTGGGGCTCAAACCCTACCCGTTGGCGGTACGTGCCACTGGCGCATCACTCAAGTTTCTGCAGGAAACCCAAAAAAGTCTGCTTGATATCCAGCTGTCTTTTAGCACATACAGCCTTTCTGACTTCATGGTCCTGGATGCTGAAACCCGGCGCAACCTGGAACTGACCGAAACGCTGCGCGATGGTAAAACCGAAGGCTCGCTTCTATGGATCTTGGACAAAACCCAGACAGCCATGGGCAAACGTCTACTGCGTAATTGGGTAAACAAACCCCTGCTGGACATCGAACGCATCAACCAACGTCTGGATGCAGTTGTCTATTTTTATGATCATGGTGTGGAACGCAAGCAGATCGCGGAGCTGCTCAGTCAGCTTCATGACCTTGAGCGCCTCGTGAACCGTCTGGTCAACAAATCAGCCCGCCCTAACGATCTTGTGGCATTGCGCGAAGATCTGGCAGTTCTACCGGGATTGATGGATTTGATAGACCGCAATCACCCGGCTTTGGTCCCCGTGCTGGAAGGCTGGAGGAAGTTTGAGAACGAGCTGGACCTGCTTGAAAGAGCAATAACCGATGAACCGCCTGCGACGCTGAATACGACTGGTTTGATCCGTCCAGGTTTTTCAGAGGAGTTGGATGGGGTAGTGTCTTCTTCCGCACACGCTCGTGAATGGATCAATTCGCTGGAGTCCACTGAAAGGCAGCGCACCGGTCTGAAGACATTGAAGGTTGGCTTCAACAAGGTATTTGGTTACTATATAGAAATATCCCGCGGTCTGGCAGAACGAGCCCCCGAAGAATACATCCGAAAGCAAACCTTGGTAAATAATGAGCGTTTTATTACCCCAGAGCTGAAGGAATACGAGTCGCTGGTGCTGAATGCCGAGACCCAGATCCACGAAATCGAAGTAAAAATCTTCCAGCAGGTGGTCGCACAATTAGCAAAGTCGAGCCAGGCGATGCTCGAAACTGCCCGCTGCATCGCCAGGCTGGATTGCCTGCTCTCATTGGGTGAAGTGGCAGCACTGAACAAATATACGCGGCCGATCCTGAAACAGGAAAAGGGCATCAACATCCTGGCAGGGCGGCACCCGGTTGTGGAGCAGCTGACCGGACGCAATCGGTACATTGCCAATGACACAGTTTTTGAAGACGGTGAAATCATCCGCCTGATCACCGGACCGAATATGAGTGGCAAATCCACATTTTTGCGCCAGGTCGTTCTGATCGTGCTCATGGCACAAATTGGCAGTTTTGTGCCGGCAGATAGGGCTGAGATAGGTATTGTCGACCGGGTTTTCACGCGCATTGGTGCACAGGATGCCATCCACCAGGGGCAGTCGACCTTTATGGTGGAGATGCTTGAGACCGCTAATATTTTGAACAATGCCACCCCGCGCAGCCTGCTGATTTTGGACGAGATCGGGCGCGGTACCAGCACTTACGATGGACTTTCGATCGCCTGGGCGATCATTGAATATCTGCACAGTCATCCAAAATTGAAACCTTATACGCTCTTTGCCACTCATTATCACGAATTAACCCAACTGGCTGATCTCTTCCCAGGCGTGCGCAACTACAACGTGGCAGTCACTGAAGCCGACGAACAGGTGATTTTTTTGCACAAGATCGTACCAGGGGCGGCGGACCGTTCGTACGGCATCCATGTCGCCCAGTTGGCAGGGCTGCCGGCACCGGTGATAGCCAGGGCGAATGAGATCTTAAAGCAACTGGAAGCCAGTTCCGGCACCACACTGCCTGAAGTCAGAGAGGAAAAAGAGCAGCTGAGGTTATTCCCCGAGAATAATCCCCTGATGGACGCCTTCAAAAACCTCGACCTCGAATCCCTCTCGCCCATCCAGGCATTGAACAAGCTTTACGA
>DHUW01000045.1:17174-19604 GCA_002409365.1 Anaerolineaceae bacterium UBA5224
ACGACGTGAGCTCTATCCTGGTTGCTAAGGTCGTACCCTGCGATCAAACCAATAATTTTACTTTTCTTCTTCCAGCCAATCAGGTTGACCGTTGAGAAATGCCTTGCCAGGCATGGGTTTCTTGCCTTCGGGTTGGACCGTATCGAGCACCAGCAACCCCTCACCGGTGCAAACTGCCGGTAAACCATTGACCACAAATCGCTCCCGAGGCTTACCCTCAAAAGTCATGTGAACATGGGCTTCGATGATCTTTAGATGTTTTCCTCGCCACTCATACACAGCCCCAGGCCAGGGTTGGTAGGCGTGGACCTTATTCAACAGCGCTTGGGCAGGGAGGCTGAAATCAAGCAAACTGTCCTGCTTGGTCAACTTGGGTGCATAACTCTTGTGGGAATCGTCCTGGGGAATTGCCCCCAAAGCGCCCCGCAGATAGGATGGCAAAATCTCAATCAGTGTCCTGGCTCCCAGGTGTGCCAATTGGTCAGAGAGTTCGGTTGCTGTAGTACCGGGTCGGATAGGTACAGAACGCTGCGCCAGGATCCCGCCCGTATCGAGACCTTCATTCATGAGCATGATGGTCACGCCGCTTTTCTCATCTCCATTGGCAATAGCAGCCTGGATTGGTGAGGCACCACGCCAGGCGGGCAAGAGCGAGGCATGTACGTTGAGACATCCTTTGGAGGGCATCTCCAACACGGCTTGTGGCAGGATCTGTCCATAAGCTGCCACTACGATCAGATCGGGTTTCCATTCAGCGAGCTGGGCGACAGCAGAGAGTTTACGCAAAGATTTGGGTTGAAAAATTGGCAATCCCAATTCAAGGGCAAGCTTTTTTACATCTGACGGCTGCTCCTTCCGCCCACGACCAGCCGGACGATCTGGTTGTGTGACCACTCCAACAACCTGGTAGTGACGATGTAATTCTTCCAGGGTTGGAAGGGCAAAATCGGGCGACCCCATGAACACGACTCGGACAGGCATGCGAAAATTTTACCATAGGCAAATTAGTTGTGAGAATAATATGGCATTTTGATACATCTGTTGTCAATCCGAACCAAGTGAAATGAAAAGTGCAACCCAAAGATTTACTTTTCTACCAGATTTCATTTTGACGTTCAGCCTGATAACGAATTTTAAACATACAACTTAAAAACAACCATCTCAGTATAGTATATAATTACATCCATCAAGCGAAAGTGAGGTTTCCATGACAGATCAAAATGATTTTATTGAACCCGATCCAGTGATTATCGATGCTCACAGTGACGGATCTCCTGATCCCGTTTTCAATGCCCAACCCGGTCTCTCTCAATCCGAAGAGAGCACGCTGGCAATGTTCGCCCATCTGGGCATTTTATTGAACCTGGTTACTGGTTTGCTCGGGCTTTTACCTCCGTTGATCATCTATTTTGCTTATAAGGACCGCTCCCGGTATGTTGCTTATCAAGCACTGCAGGCCTTGGTCTTCCAGGGTGTGTTCTTCTTCGGTGCAGCTATTCTGGCTGGGATCGCCTGGGCTCTATCGGCTTTGCTGACAATTGTTTTGGTCGGTCTTTGCGGCTTCCCTATCGCTCTGCTGTTGACTCTGATTCCAATCGGAGCACTGATTTACGCGATCGTAGCTGCTGTTGATACCTACCATCACCGCGATTTCAAGTATTGGTTGGTTGGTGACTGGGTGCGTGAGACCTACGAAGGATAATTTTTTAGATTTGAAGGGATAAGAGCGGAGTTAATTCCGCTCTTTTTTTGTATTCAAGAGCAGATGAAAAAGCCGGAAAATGAAACAGGCAGAGAACAGAGGGAAGTAACCGAAATTACTTTGAACGCTCCTTCGAGCTGTGGAAGAATTGAACCATGGTAAAGGCAAGGGAGGCAACAAACAGCAGTGCAAGGCTGGCAACAAGTATGGCACCTATTTCACGTCTTCGAGCGAATACTCTCGAAGATACCAGGCGTTGCTTCAAATCCTGCACAAAAAGGCTGTCAGGAGCATGGTTTTCAAGCTGCAGGGCAAGTCGCTGTTCGAATCTGTTCAAATCAAGGTCATTTTCTTCAGAAGTTGTCATATGTCCTCCTTCCTTTTACTAATAAACCCCCCAATTGTTCAGAGGATACGCGTTTGGTCGTTTTGTCTTGCCCGCTCCTTTAGTTCTACCAGCGTACGGTGGTACAAACTCTTGATCGCGCCTTCAGACTTACCGAAGATTTTTCCAATTTCCTCATTAGAGAGTTTATGAACATGCTTGAGAATGACAAGTTCCCGTTTTTGGGGTGAGAGATCATTCACCAGCTGAAGCAGAAATGCGCTTTCCTGTTTTGCTTCAATATGGTGCTCAGGTGCTCCAGAGCGGCTATGATCTTCAATCACAAGGTTTTCGATTGAAATTTCCTGGACTCTCGAGCGATCGCGGTGGAAATTTGCTACCA
>DHUW01000045.1:19841-20208 GCA_002409365.1 Anaerolineaceae bacterium UBA5224
CCAATGCTTTTTAGTGCCTTAAAAAATACCCTCGCAGTCAGGTCTTCAGCATCTTTCGAAGAACCGACTTTGTAGTAAATGTAATTGTAGATACACCCGACATAGCGTTCATAGAGCTGCCCAAATGCTTCCGGGTCGGTTTTGGCTGCATTGATGAGATCAACCTCTTCGGTCAGATCGTTTTTTTCTTCGGTCATTCCCTGATTATAGTACAAGCTCTGATCAAGCATATGCCGGAACAACCGGGATGATTTGGAATTTTTCCCATGATAGTGGTGCGATATAAGGTACAATATTGTTAATGGCGAATTTGGCGTTGAATCTCAAAGTAGACTACGGTCACGTCACTGCAGTCTATGTGTGTTCA
>DHUW01000054.1:0-124 GCA_002409365.1 Anaerolineaceae bacterium UBA5224
TCGCCCGCTTTCGAGACTGATAGCAGAAGTTATCAGTCTTATTTTTAGGGCGACGTGGCCAAGTGGTAAGGCAGGAGTCTGCAAAACTCTCATCATGGGTTCAATTCCCATCGTCGCCTCTTTT
>DHUW01000054.1:496-5819 GCA_002409365.1 Anaerolineaceae bacterium UBA5224
ATTGCATCTTCGCAGTTCCCTGACATATTTATCACAGGGGTAATGAGCATGATATCCTCCGATAATCAGTAGTATGGAGACAATCTTATGGCAGATTACCTATTGGCGTGAGTTCAATCCCATTCGCGCGCCAATGATACGATGCACCAGCACGGTAATAACAATAAGGGTTCCCAGCATCCGATGGAAAAAAGCCAATTTCTTGCGGCGTTCAGGTTCTTTCTGCCTTCTCACAGTGAAACCTAAGATCAACTGGATCGCCAGGAATATCGCGGCAATCAGACCCGCTATCGGTATAATTCCGTAGTACCGATATTGCAGGAAAGCATGCAGAATGACCACGCCTAAAGCCGCAACACCGACAAAACGATGGGTCTTGATCACAAATTGGTTGATCTTCATCAGTACATTGGGCAAAGGTTTTTTCTGCCGACGGTACCAATTGATTATCCCCATTAGGATCAGGCGTAGAAATAAGTAAAGGATAAGAGTTATCGCTACTCTTCCAACATAATCCCCTATATATCTCATGTTTCCTCCAATAGATAGGTTAAGAAGAAAAAAATTGCAGCAGATCAGCCAGATTCTCGAAAACAAAATCTGGTTTGAATTGCGAATTGTGCAAATTTGAGAGATGTGTCTCACCGCTTAATACCAGGGCGGTCTGCACCCCCGCAGTCTGACCGAGGGCGATATCAGTATAGAGCCGGTCGCCAACCATCAGCAAATCGCTCACCTGCACCCCCCAATTCCGGGCAAGCTCCTGAACGATGCCAGCGTTCGGTTTGCCCAGCACTACCTCAGGAGTTCTGCCTGTGCTGGTTTGGATGAGCGCCATAAATGAGCCAATATCCGGCATTGGTCCTATCGGTGATGGGCAATTCAGGTCGGGATGCGTGGCGATGTAAGGCAGTCCCTGCCTGAGGTAGAAGCAAAAATCGACCAGTTTTTGGTAGGTCAATTCGGTATCATAACCGAGGACAAGAACGTCTGGTTCCTCATTCACCAAATTGATGCCTTCTTCCAAAAAATTTGAGCGCAGACTTTGGGTGCCGACCAAAAGCACCCTCCTGCCAGGATAATTGGACTTCAAGTAACTGACGGTGGCATCCCCCGCCGTATAGATCCGTGCATTTTCCTTTCTGACCCCCAACCCGGTCAGCATGCGCATATAGTCCTGCTTGCCCCTGGATGTGTTATTCGTCAAAAAAGTGAACTGAATTCTTTGCTCGTTGAGCCAATCCAGCAGTTCAAGTGCGCCAGGCAGCAGTGCGTCTCCCAAAAAGAAGGTTCCGTCCATATCGAGGATGATAGCAGTGGGTAAGTTGGACATATTCACAGTAAATTGATTTTCTTATATGAAATTTTTATAATTTCTTGCAATAATGAATTGAAACCATACTAAGGAGAATATATGGAAACCAAAGTTTATTCTATCCCAAACATCAGTTGCATGCACTGCGTAAATCGAATTGAACAAGCTTTGCTCGCAATTGAAGGCGTAACTTTCGCTGAAGCTGATCTTGTAAAACAAGAAGTCACTGTCGAATTTGAACAACCTGCGGATGATCAAATTATCCGGGAAGCCCTCGAAATGATCGGATATCCAGCCACCATATGAGCGAAAAAGAACATGTCAATCTGCCAATCCTGGGGATGACCTGCGCCAACTGTGCCGTAACGGTTGAACGTGCGCTAAAACGAACCGAGGGAGTGGACGAAGCACTCGTTAATCTCTCTTCAGAACGTGTCGCAGTCACTTATGACTGCGATAAGACTGAATTGAATGACCTGGTACAGAGTGTCCAGAATGCCGGATACGATGTGGCTACGGGCGAGGCAGTTTTTTCGGTTCCGGAACTGAACGATCCTGTTAATACCCAACGCCTGGAGAAAGCCCTTGAAAACAAACCGGGAATTATTTCAAGCGAGGCGAATGCGGTTGCAGAAACTCTTAACCTTGTTTACGTTCCTACCATAACTAATGTCAACGAGATCATGGAGTTGGTTTCAAAGGCTGGTTTCAGCCCTGTGCTGACTGACCGCGATCTCGATGACCCCGAAGCGAAAGCCCGTCAAAGAGCTATCCAGGAGCAAAAACGCCTGCTGATCATCTCTTTGGTGCTGACCATCCCGCTTTTCATCCTGCAGATGGGAAGTGAATTTGGCCTCTTGCCCGAGTCCGTTAGCATGGCACCCTGGCTTAACTGGGTGCTTTTCGCTTTGGCGACTCCCGTGCAGTTTTATGTTGGACGTTCCTATTATGTCAACGGCTGGAAAGCGCTGAAAAACGGCTCCGCCAATATGGATGTCCTGGTCGCTCTAGGCACATCAGTTGCTTACTTCTTCTCGGTGCTGGTGATGCTGGGCGTTTTACCCGGCATGGTTTACTTTGAGACCTCAGCCACCATCATCACGCTGGTCAGGCTCGGAAAATATCTGGAAACGAGAGCAAAATCTGGTGCAGGCGACTCTATCAAAAAACTGCTCAGCCTGAAACCAACCAAAGCCCGCATCCTGCGGGATGGGATGGAAACCGAAATCGACTCTGGCGACCTCGTTCCTGGCGATATGATCGTCGTACGCCCGGGTGAAAAGTTGCCCACCGATGGCGTCGTGGTCGAAGGTACTTCGAGCGTAGATGAAAGCATGATCACCGGTGAATCAAAACCGGTCAATAAAAACCCCGGAGATGACGTTTTTGGGGCAACTCTCAATAAGAACGGACGGCTCGTGTTTAAGGCCACAAAAGTGGGGCGTGACACCTTCTTAAGTCAGATCATCAAGATGGTCGAGGATGCTCAAACCAGTAAAGCGCCCATTCAGCAGCTGGCAGATAAGATCTCAGCAGTCTTTGTGCCGATCGTGATCAGCATTGCTGTTCTGACGTTTGTTTTTTGGTATTTCATCATGCCCCAGAGCGCGCAGGTAACCATGCACGGCACGATCACACCCCTGGCAAATGCCATCATCAACACGGTGGCAGTTTTGGTGATCGCCTGCCCTTGTGCCATGGGTTTGGCGACGCCTACCGCTGTTATGACAGGCACAGGCAGAGCCTCTGAACTTGGCATCCTCTTCAAATCCGGAGAAGCGCTGGAAGCTACTGGTGATGCGGATATGGTTTTGTTCGATAAGACCGGTACGCTCACCGTTGGCAGACCGCAATTGACGGATATCAAAGCGCTGTCAGATCGTTATAGCGGTGAGGAACTGCTTAATCTGGCTGCCTCAGCGGAAAGCGGTAGTGAACACCCGCTGGCGGATGCGATCGTCGCCGAGGCGACTATGCGCAATCTTAGCCTGCACACCTTGAGTGCATTCCGAAACTTCCCTGGTAAAGGCATCCGTGCCACCATTGATAACAAAACCGTACTGGTTGGCAACAGCCGTTTTATCACCTCCCAAAAGGTCGAAATACCAGACGAAGTAATCCAAAAAATGAAAACATTGGAAGCTGAAGCCAAAACTGTCGTGCTGATCGTCATTGATGGCACCATTGAAGGTTTGTTTGGCATCACCGATGCCCTCAAACCAACCTCAGCCCAGGCTGTAGCTGAACTGCATGATGTGGGGCTGACAACAGGCATGCTCACAGGTGATAACCATCTGACAGCAGAAGCTATCGCACAACAAGCTGGCATTACCAAGATCTTTTCTGATTTACTTCCAGGTGATAAGACCGGCATCATCAAGCAGCAACAGGAATTAGGGCATAAAGTGGCGATGGTAGGCGATGGCATCAACGACGCCCCCGCCCTCACCCAGGCCAACAGCGGCATCGCGATCGGCACGGGTACTGATGTGGCAATTGCCTCAGCATCGGTGGTGGTAATCAGTGGAGATCCACTTTCGATCGCACAGGCTGTAAGACTTTCAAAAGGCACGCTGCGGACCATCAAACAGAACCTGTTCTGGGCGTTTATCTACAACATCATTCTGATCCCAGTGGCAGCTGCAGGCTTGCTTCACCCCATGTTCGCTGCGGGTGCAATGTCTTTGAGCAGTATTTTTGTGGTGACGAACAGCCTCAGATTGAGGAATTTCGAGAAAAAAAGGAAGACGGATTAAACTATATCTGACTGAAAGGGAGACCTGCCATGGTCTCCCTTTTTTTGCTATTCGATGAAACGTGATGGTATCAAATGATTAATTGATCATCCAGGAATTGCTCTTCTGGCTAACTCATCCACACGTTCGTTCATCGGATCACCGGCATGCCCCCGCACCCAAATCCATTCCACCTTGTGCTTAGCCAGTTCGACATCCAGCTCCTGCCAGAGATCGATATTCTGCAGCTGTCCATGCTTGCGTTTCCAATTGCGCTTCTTCCAGTCTGCCAGCCAGGATGTTGCCCCATTGAGCAAATAGCTTGAATCCGTGTGAAATCGAATGCTTGCTGGTTTCTTCAATGCGCGCAAGGCTTCCAGTGCAGCAGTCACTTCCATGCGGTTGTTGGTGGTTTCTTTTTCTCCACCACTGATCACTTTTTCAGTGCTTCCATAGCGCAAAATAGCTGCCCACCCCCCCGGGCCGGGGTTGCCGCTGCAGGCACCATCGGTAAATATTTCCACAAGGGGCAAGTCGCTCATGGTCGCTGCTCCTCGTTGGTCCTGGTGGTCCGTCCAAATACTTCCACGATATTCGGGAAGTACTCACTGTCCAGATCATAGATGCGCTTGTAAGCATCCTGAAAAACCAGGCGGACTGAAGCCCATTCCCCTGTGTTGGGCACAAGGGTTATCGTAGGATCTGCCTGCAGTGCAGCTGCCCAATAAGGGTGAGAGCTGGCATAGTCGGGGGTGATGTCGTTGGGGTCTCCTGTCGATGGCCAAAGCCCATGCATTTCCACCAGGCGTGCCTGTTGGGCGGGTTCCATCAGCCAATTGGCAAAAATCCATGCTGCCAGTTCCGATTCCGAATCAGAACTTTGGATCGCAAAAGAGAGCGATTCAAGCACCAGAGAATTGTTGCCATCGGCACCGGGATAAGCAAGCGTTGTCCAGTTATCCTGAAAAGCGCCAGCTCCCTGGTACGCAGCCTGGTATTTCAGGCTTTCCAGGGTACCTTCCGCAACAATGGCATTGCGGTTCGAGAAATAACGATACGGTAATGATTCCACCCCAATCCAGGCTTGGTTCGCATCGTAGCTTTCTTTCAGGAAGGTAAAGGAGTCCAACAGCGGTTGGGATTGGGGTTCAAAACCGCCATCCTGGGGGGCAAACTCGCCGCCAAATGCTCGGTACCAGCTTTGGGCAGAGAGCGGAGACTGCGAAAGCCACAACCCGCCAGTACCGTTGTTGCCATAGTTGTTATCGGTCTG
>DHUW01000054.1:6096-12461 GCA_002409365.1 Anaerolineaceae bacterium UBA5224
GCATTATAAGCCAAAGGAATGGTGTAATTAACTGATTCCCCAAATCGAGGTGTAAACTCAGTAAATGGAGATGAGACCTCAAAGAGGTCTTCGACGCCAAATTTCTTATCCCTGGCGTAGTCGTCCAGGGCAATAAATTGCGTATCAGACTGAACTGCCAGAAGGTCGTAGCCCATTCCGATCACCAGGTCATCTTCCACCAAGCCATCATTCAAATCGTTCTTGAGACCGTCAGTCCCTCCTGATGCAATGCCAGTCACATGGATTCCCCATAAGTTGTTCAGATTGAAATCCCGGATCATCTGGTCAAAATCATCAATGGCATCATAAAAAGGATGACGTACGGTAATGTTCAAACCCTTCAAGAGTTTATCGGTGATAGCGATACTTGGTACAGACGTTGCGGTTGGTGCCGGGCTCTCCGTTGGCTCCTGTGTAGGCTTCATGGTTGCGCTTGGCTTGATGGTCGCAGTCTCAGTCGACAGGGAAGTGTCTGGCTTTAATGGGATACAGGCAGCCAACAAGAGCTGGCTGATGATCAATATGGAAAGCAAAACCCGAACGCGTTTTCGTGTCAAAAAACCTCACTTAGCGGGAATGGATGGGAGTCGAACCCACCTCGGCTCTTGCGACCCGACACTGATTTTGAAGACCAGGAAGCCCACCAGGACCTAACCATTCCCGAAAGAAGGATAATTCAGACAAGGTTTTTTTTCAACTCCAAATCTAACTCTTCAATATTCAAACGTTTGACATTCTCGATAATCTGGTATTATTCTAACCAATATGATAAATTAGTTGATGGATTAACTAAATCAAACATTATTGAAGGAAAAAATAGAAAACAATGAAAAACCATTACAACCACACCCCTGATTGGGTCAAAAACACCGTTTTCTATCAAATATTCCCGGATCGCTTTGCCTGGAGTAATCAGGTGGTCAAACCTGGGAACTTTGAAGAATGGGACAGCCTGCCAACCTCCGAAGGTTTCAAAGGCGGAGACCTGATGGGTGTTTATGAGAAACTGGACTATCTGGAAGATCTGGGTATTAATGCAATTTACTTCAACCCGATTTTCAAGTCCGCATCGAATCATCGCTACCACACTGTTGATTATTACCAGGTTGACCCTGTCCTGGGGCGTGACAAAGCTTTCTTCACCCTGCTTGAGGAAGCTCACAAACGCAATATCCGCATCGTACTGGATGGCGTTTTCAATCATGCCAGCCGCGGTTTTTTCCCGTTTTATAACATCATGGAACTGGGTAACCATTCGCCTTATTATGATTGGTTCAACGTCAGATGTGTGCCTCTCAATGCCTACACCAGCAAACCCAATTACGATTGCTGGTGGAACCTTCCTGCTTTACCAAAGCTGAATGTGAAAAATCCACAGGTACGCGAATATATCATGAGTGTTGCCCGCTATTGGGTTGAAAAAGGAATCGATGGCTGGCGTCTGGATGTACCGTTTGAGATCGATGATGATGATTTCTGGGAGGAATTCCGTGACGTTGTGAAGACCGCCAACCCCGAGGCGTATATTGTTGGCGAGATCCCCAGCGAGGCTCAACGCTGGCTTAATTCGGGCAAGCTGTTCGACGCTGTCATGAATTACCAACTTACCCATATCGTTCTTGCCTTTTTTGGTGGGAATATGACCGACCGCAATCTGGCTGAAGGCATGATGGGTTTACACGCACCCGATCCAGTCAATGCAGCCCAGTTTGCCGCTCGCACCGCACAGCTGCTTGAGATCTATCCCAAAGAATTTGCCTATGCGCAAATGAACCTCTTGGATAGCCACGATATGCCCCGCTTCCTCAGCCTGGTTCAGGGTGATGTGCGCCGCTTGAAATTGGCATACCTGTTTTTGATGACTTACCCCGGTGCACCAACCATCTATTATGGTGATGAAATCGGTTTGACCGGTGGGCGCGACCCGAATAACCGCAAATCCTTCCCCTGGAATAAGAGCCAGTGGAATCAGGACCTGCATGATTTTGTTCGCGAGCTGATCACCATCCGCCAATCCATGCCGGTGTTGCGTACTGGCAGTTACGAACCAATCTATGCCGATGGACAGATTATCTCCTATTTGCGTCGCGAATATGAAGAAAAAGTTGTTGTCGCAATCAATGCTTCTGACAACCCGCAGACAGTAACGATCAACTTGAATGGTGCTATTGAAGATCAAGCTGTCCTGCAAGACCAGGTTGGCGATGAGAGCTTTACTGTTGAAAATGGTGTTTTAAATCAAATCACCATCCCCGCCCAAAGCGGCTTGATTCTGGCGTAAGAAAAAGCAGAGATAATAAAGAGGAGACCTTTGAAGGTCTCTTCTTTTTATTTGAATCTCGTCAACCGATACTAAAGCGATCAGTTCTAAGCTAAAGCAGCGTCGGAAAATACTGGCCAACCAGCCTGACAAACAACGGAAAAAGCTGAATAGCCACCAATCCGCCGATCAACCCGATCAGCCAACCAGCCAGAACATCAGAAACATAATGAAGTGCCAGGGCAAGGCGCGAATATCCAACCAAAATTGCCCAAACAAAGACCAGCAAGGTCACCCAGATATTCCCCAGGGTAGAAACCATCACTGCGATCGCCATAGCCCTGGCAGCATGTCCGGATGGGAAAGAATGCGGATCAGTGATGCGATAAATTTGTCCGAATTCCCCTTCAGGTCGCGGGCGCTTGATCAGAAACTTGGCAGCAAGCACGAGAACAGCCAATAGAAACAAGCCAAATGCCATAAAAATTGCCATTTGCCTGGTTGTGCCTTCGGTCACTGCCCAAATAATTACCAGCGCGACCAGCCAGTACCAGGAGTCACAACTGTGACTGATTGCATCTAAAACACCTCGCAAAATCTTCTTGTCTTCTGTTACAAGAAATTTTTGTGACAGTTCAGCGTCCTTGTTTAATAAATCATTCATTCGACCGACCTCTTATTTGCTGAAAAATGGAATTGAAGCAATGACTGCAAACGCCAAAAACACCAAACCAAACGCCAGCAAGGCGTCTTTATTGGTACGTTGGTCAACAAATGCCGGAAGGCCATCAACTCTCTCGATCTTCCAGCGCGTCCCAGCCATAAAAGCGAAGAATAGACCAGCAACTGCCCCGCCCAAATGTCCCCAATTATCGATCACACCTCCCGAGCTCAAACCGATCATCAGGTTCAATGCCAGGATCGTCACAATATTGATCAGGTTTCTACGACCCCGGTTGGCAAAGAAATCGCGGTTTTGCCAGACGAACATCGCTTCCGCTGTCAACAGACCAAACATGGCAGTTGACGCGCCCAATGAATTGTATTTTCCAAGAACGAAAGACAAGACATTACCGCCAAAAGCACTGACGAAATATAGCAGACCAAAGCGTAGAGGTCCATTAATTGACTCGTTCGAACGTCCCAAAATAAACAGAGCGTACATGTTTGAGAGCAGGTGCAGCGGAGAGGCATGCAGGAATGCTGGTGTGATCAGCCGCCAAAATTGTCCCTGGAGGATCGCTGGATTGATCTTTCCCAATAGAACGAAGAGTAAGTCAACGCCATACTGCTGTTCTAGAATAACCTGGCCAAGGTAAATGAGTGCCGTAAACCCAATTAATATATAGGTAAGAACTGGTTTACGAAGTTTCGGACCAACCATATATTGGCGGGTTGGCGGAACTTGTGCCGACTGATCTTCAGGTTGGTCCTGGTGGTTTGGAAAATCGCTCATAGGTCCACTTTTCGCGGATGCGTTTTAAGGTGTTCTGCCCGGATGATTGCCTGGATATCGGTAATCGTTTGTTCAAGATGTTTATCCGAATTGACTACAAGATAATCGAATTGGTCGATCTGCTCATACTCTTTGGCTGCCACTCGCAGGCGAACTTCCAGTTCCTCAGGTGACTCACTGCGTCGTTCGAGCAAACGATTGATCCATTCATCACGACTGCTGGCTGTCAGGAAAATGAGGATTGCATCAGGGCAAAGCCTGCGGATGGTCATCGCTCCCTGCACGTCGAGCCGCATGATCACATCTTTTCCAGAGGCAAACGCCTCGCGAACCTGGGATTTGGGAATGCCTTTGTAGTCAGAATAGACTTTGGCATATTCAATCAATTCTTCGTTGGCAATCTTCTGTTCAAACTCCTCACGGCTCACAAAAAAGTAATCGACTCCCTCAACTTCATCTGTCCTGGGAGGGCGGGAGTTCATCGTGACTACAAAATGTGTGTCATGATTGGTCTTCCGCAGCAGCCCGACCACTGCATCCTTCCCGATCCCGGAAGGTCCGGAGATCACAATTAGCAGTGGGTTGGTTGGCACAGAGCCAAAGATCATTTGATTTTCGTCCATTACTCATCCCTGATGTGTTTGTTAGCCTTGATTATAAATGAAGTTATTCCTAATACAGGAATGGATATCCCCAGCCTATTGAACTTCAGACTGTAAATGCTCAAAGGACGTGATCCGTTTTATATCATCAATGAAGATTTTCAAACCCGCAGACTGTTTTCGCAGTTGCTGCACTGCGGGACCGATCGGGTCATTCCCTGCAGCTCCACCACCAGGAGTGTCGTTATAGGAGCCATAAAATGCAAAGTATGCCTGGTTGATTTTGCGGATGTGATAACCATTTTCCCAGAAAAACAGACGCCGTTCTTCCATGTAAGATTCCGCCCGCTCCACCTCGCCGAGCGAGAGCAGCCAGTCGACGACGACACGGGTTTCGCGCATTTGTCTACGAAAGTTGAACTCCGGCTGCCTTCCTTCAGGCAAGACTGTTGCAGGGTCGCGACCTGGTTGCTGGTACAAGCTCACATGCGCCGGGTAAAAATTGAGAATGACCCGCCTGCCTACTTCAGAACCAGCCAGGTTGGCGGTGGTTTCGTTGATTGAGCGGAGCGTATCGTTCATAAAATATCTCACTCCCAGTGGGTAGAAGCTTAAATAATTATGGAACCATTCATGGGCGATCACATCTGTCAGCCAATTGATACTGCGGGTACGCATGACCATGGTCGGGTAAGCCCCGATACCGCCGACCGGTTCAACCAGGGCAGAAAGGTTGTACTCCCTTAAAATCACTTCCTCCAACGCTTCTTTTTCCAGGGCGTTCATCCCTGGTTTGAGGCTGTAGCTGCGCAAGGTGCTGATGGTCTCTCTGGGTGAGATGATAAGGTTCAATGGCAAGTCTGTCACTTTGAAAAGCAATGGCGGGAAGATCTGACCCCCCACCCCAAAACCCAGTTCAGCCAGGCTGCGTTCAGTTTGATTTTGAAGAACGGACTCAGCAACCTGCCCATATTGATGCATGCGTTCTGTTTCTTTCCCCAAACGGGCATCCACAGAGGCTATCTCCCCGGTCCTTCTTCGCAAATCAGGATCTGAATTGAGCTCTTCCAGGCGTGTTTCCAACGCTTCAACCTTTTCGATCTGATCAAAGTATTGCAGGACGATATCTGACTGCTTTTTATCGTCAATAAAGTGTTCAAGCCCGAGTGTGGCACTGGAAAACTTTTCGACAAGGGCAGACACCACCCAGGATACATAGTTGAATTCCTCCCACTGAGTCAGGTTGCTGAGGGAAGAAAGCGAGCCATCGAAAAGCACATTGGAAGAAGCCAGTAGAAGCAGCAAGGCAAGGATCAGAACCATTCTTTTGCCCCATTTGAGAACCCTTTGCCAGATGTTTCCTCTCTTCATAGAGATAAATTGTAACCTTTTAATCATTGTCATCCTGAGCACAGCAAAGGATCTTAGCCTTCATTCGACAAGACCTATCGCTACGCTCAGACAACAGAAATTCTGGATGACCTCCGAGAGCTTATGCTTAAATTTGTTACGAAATAAAACGTTTTATAATCAACCCGGATAAAACACTACCAGAAAGAGGGTCTATGAAATCCAACAATTCTCTACCGATCATCGCAATTGTCGCACTTGTCTTGCTCTTATTTGTGTGTTGTCTCTGCCTGGTAGCGATCGGTGCTTATTTCACTACATCGATCTTTACCTCCACCTCCACCTATACGACAATTGAGGAACCCTTCACGGATATCTTGACTTCTTCTCCCACCCCTGAAGTCACGATCGACCCAGGAACGGTCAACCTCGATCCTGTCCAGCTTGACAAAGCAAATGCAACTCTTGATGTTCTTAACGAGACCATTGTACCGATCAACGATCCTATCGACCTTTCAGGCAGGCTCGGTGGTAAATCAGGCGTGCCCGATGTTCTGATTGATGAAAACGCGCCCTACTCAGTCGGTGCAAAGAAAGAATTCTGGGCATCAAATACTGATACGAATGAGAACTTCAAGGTCAATGCAACACTCCAATACGTAGGTGAAAACATTTA
>DHUW01000054.1:12813-21027 GCA_002409365.1 Anaerolineaceae bacterium UBA5224
TCTGCCGACGAACTCCACCCGGATGCCCACCCATTCTCCAACGCGCACGAGATGTTTTTGCTGAGCTCAGATAACGTCCCGTTAGGTGATGCCTACATTTACGGCACGATGGCGCACGAGTTCCAGCATATGATCCACTGGTACCAGGATAAAAATGAAGATTCCTGGGTGAACGAAGGTTTCTCCATGTTGGCTGAACACGTCAACGGTTTTGATTCGGGCGGGTTTGATTGGGAGTATTTCCACAATACTGATATGCAGCTAAACGACTGGGGAAGCGATATCGGCGAGAACGGTCCCCATTATGGCGCCAGTTTCCTGTTTATGGTTTATTTTTTGGATCGTTTCGGAGAGGATGCTACCAAGGCATTGGTGAGTCACGATGAAAATGGCTTTGCCAGCCTTGATGCAGTCTTCGCCGATCTGGGCATCCAAAACCCGACCACCGGTCAGGTTTACACAGGCAATGAATTCTTCGCCGACTGGGCTGTTACCAACCTGCTCCAGAACTCCGACATCGAGGATAATCGTTACGATTACATTAGTTACAGTCCTTACTCTCTCGATACCACCAGTACCTACTACGATTGTCCCACAACGGTCACCGGCGATGTTTATCAATATGGTGTAGATTACATCTCGCTTGCCTGCCCTGGTACCCACACACTCGAGTTTACCGGCAGCGATGTGGTCAACCTGCTGCCTTTCTCGAGCCCGAGCTCAGGCGATTACTTTTTTTGGTCGAATATGGGCGATGAGTCCAACATGCGCCTGACCCATGACTTTGACCTGACTGCGGTAACCGGGAATGCCGAATTGCAGTTTAAGACTTGGTACGACCTGGAAAAAGACTACGATTATGCATACGTATCTGCTTCTGTAGATGGGATCAATTGGGATATTCTGGATTCTCAGCGCTGTACCAATCTCAACCCCTCTGGCAATAGCTATGGCTGCGGCTGGAACGGGCAGTCCAATGGTTGGGTTGACGAATTAGTTGACTTATCGGCATATATCGGACAGAAAGTAACCATTCGATTTGATTACGTAACGGATGCAGCTGTCAATGGCAATGGCATTGCGATTGACGATATTCAGCTTGCTGCGACAGGATACTCAACTGATCTGGAGACAGACGGTGGTGGTTGGCTGGCTGAAGGCTTTGTACGCGTCCAAAATACACTGCCACAATCGTTCGCATTAAGTCTTGTTTATGTTGGCAATCCCCCCAGGGTTGAGCAATATCAGATCAATGCTGGGGAAAAATTGGTTCTTGATATTGAGATAGGAAACGAAATCACCCTGGTTATCTCTGGCACTACACCTGTCACAAGAGAAAAAGCCACTTATCAGATTGACGTGCGATAAGGTTGTCTCCTTCTACACTCGGATAAAATTCGTGGGGGAAGGGACTTGCCCTCTTCCTCTTGTTTCCAGCGCGGGCAACGATTTACTGGTAAGCCCCAGAGCCATCCAAGCTCTATACAAGTAAGCATAAAAAAAGGCGGGTCTAAGATCCGCCCCTACGTGAACTGTAAGTTAAGTCCATAAGACGAAAGAAGCGGTCTGAGACCGCTTCTTTATAATGGAATTTTTTCATAGATCG
Source organism: Anaerolineaceae bacterium UBA5224 (assembly GCA_002409365.1). Lineage (GTDB taxonomy): Bacteria > Chloroflexota > Anaerolineae > Anaerolineales > Anaerolineaceae > Mesolinea. The sequence goes on from DHUW01000054.1 coordinate 14,420, forward strand.
GCGATAGCATCCACAAGTGTATCGTACGTTGGGAAGTAGGGCAAAATCCCAATCAGATCCATGGAGCTGCGTACGTTCTCGTTCAAACCAGCCAGCACAATCTTGCCTGAATTCCCCTTCTGAAGCTCCTTGTAGGCGCGAATAATCGCCCACCAGCCAGCACTGGAGACAAAGGTAATGTCGGACATATCGAGGATGATCGTCTTCTTATCCTCCACCAGGTCATTCAGAACTTTTTCGATATCAGGGGCAGTCGCGCTGTCAATGCGTCCCAAACCTTTTACCACTACACAACGTTTGTAATCCGTGACTTTGAAATCCATGTTCTCAACCTCCAGTTTAGTTTTAAGATTATATCATTGTCTATAGGTGTAAAACAAAAAGTCACATCAAGTGAACATGAAGAATCCACCTCAGCATCTCAGGTATAATAACGCCTTATGAAATATCACATCTGGACAGAAGGTTGTCAAATGAACGTCGCGGATAGCGACCGCCTGGCACGTGCCCTGGGCGCACTTGGCATGGAAGAAACAAAGGACGCTTCGCAGGCTGGCATGATCATCCTCAACACCTGTGTCGTACGGCAAAGCGCCGAAGACCGCGCGCTTGGCCGGCTCAATTCCTTGCGACCACTAAAACGCAATAATCCTAATTTAATCATTGGGCTGATGGGCTGTCTTGTCGGTATCCGAGGCAATGCTGCCATGGAGAAGCGCTATCCCTGGGTGGATATCTTTGCTGCTCCATCTGACCCGGAACCATTTCTACGTTTTTTGGACAACAGGATGAATCAGGATTCTGCTGAAACCTGGCGCAAAAAGGTGGATGATGTTCTGGATGCTGAATTCGGCGTGACTACCGAGATTCGCCACACGGTCTCGGAGAATCTCCCGATCGTCCTGGGTTGCTCGCATGCCTGTGCATACTGCGTGATCCCGGGTAAACGCGGCATTGAACGTAGCCGCGAATCCCAAAAAATTCTGGAAGAAGCCCGGGTGATGGTCGATCACGGCGCTAAAGAATTGGTCTTGCTCGGTCAGATCGTTGATCGTTACGGTCTGGACCTGGAAAACCATATGCATTTACCCCAATTACTGGCCGAATTATCTGAGATTGAAGGGCTGGAGCGCATCCGCTTCCTGACTTCCCATCCCAATTGGATGACCGAAGAATTGATCGACGCTGTCGCTGCATTGTCTAAGGTGATGCCACATATTGAAGTTCCCGTCCAGGCAGGTGATGACGAGGTTCTCCTGGCGATGCGCCGTGGTTACACCAACCAGAATTACCGCGACCTGATTGCACGGATTCGCTCGAAGATTCCTGACGTCTCAATCGGCACAGACATCATTGTTGGTTTTCCCGGAGAAAGTGAAGCGGCTTTCGAACAAACTTACCAACTTCTCAAGGACCTGCGCCTGGATGTCGCTCACCTCGCACGTTACTCTCCCCGTCCAAACACCTACTCCGCCAAATTCCTTCCTGACGATGTGTCTGCGGAAGAAAAAATGAGGCGTTTCAGGGTGCTCGAGGACCTACAAAAAGAAGTCGTAGGCGAGATCAACCAGCAGTTTCTAGGGAAGGTTCAGCCAGTATTATTCGAGGAAAAAGCGAAGGATCGCTGGCGCGGTCGCACGCCAACCAATCGATTGGTTTTTGTGGAAAGCGATGAAGACCTGCTTGGTCAGACCCGCAATGTGCATATCAATTGGACCGGACCCTGGTCGCTTCTCGGCGATTTGATCTAATACCCGGTCAACAGGCATACTGTCAACGTCGTACGGCTGGACTAAAATCCAGCCGTAGAGTTCATCTACATGAGCAATTGTGGGGGGGCAAGCTCACACCGTACGATAAATAAATTCCCAATCAGGCACGAACATGTTCCAAACCACCCTCCATTGTGGGAAGGAGCTTGACCTCTTCCGAGATATTTGACCTTCGCTCTAATTAAACTGCTTCTCCGGATAGTCACACATACCCAACACCGGGCAGATGGCGCATTTGGGCTTCCTTGCCTGGCAGATTTGCCTGCCAAGATTGATCAAATTCAAATGCAGCGGTCCGAAATTATCCGGGTTGCCGATCGCTTCCAGGTATTCATGAGTTTTCTCGACGCTCAATTTTGCTGGGCGCAGCCCAATGCGACCGGTTACCCGATAAACATGAGTGTCGACCGGGAAAGCAGGCATGCCTAACGAGAAAACCATGACGATGGCAGCGGTTTTTGGTCCGACACCCTTGAGAGTGGTCAGCCAGTTTCGGGCTTCATCAACGCTCAGTTTCTTAAGCCAATCCAGGTCAAATTTCTCGTCTTTTTCACTAACCGCCTTAAGCGCTGCCTGGATATTGGGACCTTTTTGTTCAGCCAGACCAGCGATCCGGATCACATGCTGCAATTCTTCCGGGTCAGCATCTCGTACTTCTTTCCAGGTCGGGTAACGTCGCCTTAACTCCGTATATGCTTTGTCCCGGTTAACGTCATTGGTGTTTTGGGAAAGAATCGTACAAACCAATTCGTCGACTGCTGGCATTCTTTCGTGCCAGTTTGGTTCGCCAAAGTATTCAAGTAGCCTTTTGTTTACTTGCTCCAGCTTTTCTCTTCGTGCAAGGTCTTCTTCAGTGAATTCCATACGTCACGAGGAAAATTGGATCGGCCTGGCAAGGCGAACTTCACCAATCTCGATCCCTCGATAATTTCTCAAGATCGGTTGGTTGAGACTGGCATAGGTATCAGATTCCATCTCCGCTCTGAATCCAAGCGCTTTCATCAACTCCACTACCACGCGTTGGGTCGCCCTGCGGGTAGGGTCACCATCGGCGATCTTGAGTGCAACCCCGATCCCCTTGGATTTTTCAGTGATCGCTCCAGGCATGATGCCAATTAATTGATAACCTTCCGCACCGCCCTTGGCGATCAACTTTCCCTTCATCACTTCCATCAAAACCGTATCCAATTGTCCGGGTCCAGAGACCATGTTGGGGTAAGCTGTCATAGCTCGGGTTATCTTCCGGCAAGCAAGCTGCCGTTTTTCCTCAAGTTTTGTCGGGTCAACTAAACGCGCGGTTGCCAATGCGAAACTTTGCAGGGGCATGGCATAAACAGGCGCACTGCAGCCGTCTACACCAGGGATCAATTCTTCAGGGTTCATACCGCACATTGAAGAAACCGCTTCGCGGATGTTTTTCTGAACCTGATGATCCAGTGACAAATAATCAGAAAGGCTTTGCCCAAGCAATTTTGCCTGGGTGAGCATACCGCTGTGTTTACCCGAGCAATTATGGCGGTAGGAGTTTGGCTCCTCACCGCGCACTCGCATCTGGAAGGTAGTCTCCTTGTCGATTGGCCAATGAACACCACACTGCAAATCGCTCAATTGCAGACCTACCTTCTGGTGAATCGATTTCAAGACACGAACGTGTTCGTCTGTACCGGTATGAGAAGCACACATGATCGCCAACTCCTCGTCAGTCAATCCAAAAGCTTCTACTCCGCCATGCTCAACCAGGGGTAAAGCCTGGAAGGGCTTCATGGAACTGCGGGGGAAGGTGACCAGATCAGGATTCCCATAAGAAAGCAATAATTTGCCATCCGAATCAACTGCTGCCAGCGCGCCAAAGTGGATACTCTCAACAATTCCACCCCGGGTCAGCTCAACCAGGGGTTCATAACCAGCACAAACATCCATTTTCAACCTCTCTCGTGATGATTAAGTTCATAATACGTCGTGATGCCCCAGTGCAGGCGGTTGTAAAAGATCTCACTGTTGAACAAGTCCAGTTGGCTGAACCTGGCGGAAATTTGTGGAATCACGCTGTACCATTCCTCGATTGGCGCCTTAGCTTCATGCAATTCTTCAAAAGTTTTGCGTATCGCTACGATGTTTTGGTACATCGTCTTGATTTGGTCGTTACTGACCACGCCGCTCCGGGAGGATATCACGGTGTAATCCGCGTATGATTTGGAAGAGAGCAAATTCAGGTCATTTTCCCAGGCTTCCAGGTTGGCATAAGCCAGGAATGGAGGTTGATCGACTACGACACTGTCGCCTATGAAAACAGTCTGACGCTGAGGGATCTTCACCCACGTGCCAGCCTGGTTCGAGCCCGAATGATGTTCCAGGTCAATCTGCAGGTCGCCGAGGTAAAGGCTGAGTTCGTTATCATAATTAATTTCCGGTGGCACCATTCGATTACCGGTGGTGACAATCTCAGGGCTTTCGTTATATTGCTGAGGTTCTTCGCTGACTTTTGGCGTACGGTTACGAATGGGCGCGATTGCGTCCGAATGTGCTACGATGGCACAATCGCTTCCTTTCATGCTTAGTAAGCGGTCGTAATTAGTGTCCAGAACGACCATATAGCATTGCTGGCAGCATTGGTCCAGCTCCTTCGTACTCTTCCAATAATTGCCATCAATTGGCTTGAGAGGAGAATCGATCAAAACCATACCTGTATCGGATCGGATAACGCCAGAGTACAAACCAATAGAATTTTGTTCAACATAAATATTTGGCGCAATTTCTTTCATCTCTCACCTCCAATTTTTGGAATTATAGCCAAGCCTTACATAATTATCCACTTATTGCCCTGCAGAACATCCCGGAACATTTTTGGTAGTAGTGCCAGCGTTTAAGGCAAAACCGAAGTAAGGGGAAGGGTCCAATGTGTTTTCGATACGTAACTCGTTCAGATATTTACCTTTACCGTCGTCCTTCACAATGGAGACATGCAGGTGGATACCTGTAGGAAAACCTGGATTACCCGAAAAATTGCCCTGGTAACCGAGCAGATCGCCTTGTTGGACGGGAAAGTCCAGGGTTCCGGCAGGATAAACCTTATCGATCAAGGAATTTCCATCCTGATCAGCAAGATGGGTCATATAAACCCAAATTTGTTGACCAGGGTTGAGCGGATCTTCAGGAATGCGCAAAATCAGGCTCGATTTCCAATCACTCTCGCGAGTAAGAAATCCGTCATATGGAGCATAGACAGGCGTTTGCCCCACTCCCTTACCGCCAAAGATATCCAGCCCGGTATGTATTTTCAACGGTGTGAAAGAGTCGTCGTAAAGGTAACCGATAAAACCATGCGTCGGCAGAACAAATGGTGCTTCTCCACAGCGGGTCAGAGCTTCAAGCTTCCAATCCTTGTGTTTTTCCGGATGGCGGATGTAATCCATCACCGTCTTATTGCGCCCGCTCGTCCAGGTGCGGAAATATGCGGCTATCCGCTTGCCAAACAACGAACCAACTGTCAATGTACCAATCAGAACGACCGCAAGGATAATGAGCAGTGCCTTCTTTGTTTTCCCATTCATCCGCTTGATTATAATTCGAACTCCTGCAAGCCTTGATTTAAAATCTTCGTACTTTTACTGCGAAGGACGACTCTACCCTGGCACTGAAGCGAACAAGGTCAATGCCATCCCAAAAAGCGGGTCGCTACAACAACAGGAGACCATGGAAGGTCCCTCTCTACATCATGCAGTATCTTAAGCCCAACCTCTCCAGGGAAAACAGTCCGCAAATCCATGGAAGTATCAGGTTTAACTTGATATTCGTACGACCAAAGTTGTAAAATCTCAAATATCCTTGGAACTAATTGCGGGCTTTACTCGTCATAATAAAACAAGACCTGATTACCTGGTTACTATGTAAAGGAGTGGTAATGAAAACTAAAAGACTATTCGCAATCCTATTGGCAATCACAATGCTCGTTCCAGCATTCCTGGGCGCAAGCAAAGTTGAAGCCTCCTATCCAAGTTTCACCATCGCTGACGTGAAAACTGACGTATCAGTCACGATCCTTACAAAAGATATCCCCAAGAATTTGAATTTCAAAGTTCTGCTGGGTGAATACAATACCCGCGGTGAAAATGGCATCGATGTTGCCCACTTTAACTCTGCGGACGGCGGTTCCTTCCAGGTAACCGTCGATATCCCGGCAGCCCTCAAAGGGCGCGCCATGATTTCCATCCGCATCGAAAGTCTGACGGGTGGATACTATTATTACAACTGGTTCTGGAATAATAAAGACAACGGCACCTGGCCTGGCGGCAAACCGCCCGTTTCAGTACCCCCTGTTGCTCCAGTGTATCCATCCTTCAGCATTAAGGCTGTCGAGGCTGGTAAGACTGTGACGATCTCGGCTGTGAATTTCCCCAAAAGCCATGAATTTGTGGTCCGCATGGGCAACTATGGCACACTGGGCATTGGCGGAGTTGTCGCAGCTGAAGTAACCTCAAGCGATACAGGTGCATTTGAAGCTACATTCCCGATCCCGGCTGAACTGACAGGGAAAGATATCATCGCCATACGCCTGGACGCCAAGGTAGGCGGTTGGTATGCCTTTAACTGGTTCTATAACAAAACTGCGACTGTACCTGCCCCGGCACCCCAACCGACACCTGCGCCGGTTGTCAAGTATCCCACTTTCAGCATTAAAGCCGTTCTGAAAGATACAACCGTTACAATCAGCGGTATTGATTTTCCTGCCAACACTGATTTCACGGTCCTGATGGGCAAAATGTGGACCCAGGCAATAGGTGGCATCCAGGTAGCTGAATTCAATACAGGTGCTGGTGGATCTTTTGAAGCCACATT
>DHUW01000054.1:21428-21691 GCA_002409365.1 Anaerolineaceae bacterium UBA5224
GAATTCCAGTTGCTCACTGAGAATCAATTCAATGAGGGTTCTATGAACTGGGCTAATAGCGTCCTGGAAGGACCTTTCCTTTACAACACGGCTTTTACCAACCTGCGCACTTTTGATGCACAAAATTTGCTCGATCGCTGCAAGGCTGCCTGGGCTGAAAAACAAACAATGTACCTGGAATACAAAGACCGTATTGGTCTGCGCCAGGAAGACCCGATCATCGCAGCCCGTGCTGTGAGTGTTGAAGAGGGAGATATGCTTCT
>DHUW01000054.1:22011-23848 GCA_002409365.1 Anaerolineaceae bacterium UBA5224
ATTTTCATGCCCCAGGAGGGAATCGAACCCCCAACCTAGGCGTTAGGAGTGCCTCGCTCTGTCCATTGAGCTACTGGGGCAAGATTTGTTATTATATCATCCTACGGCAGGTAATCCCAAGGATTAGCGGGCATATTAGCGTAGCGGATCTCAAAATGCAGGTGGGGTCCCGTGGAGTTGCCAGTTGTTCCAGCTTGTCCGATGACACTGCCCTGAAACACGTTTTCTCCACAACTCACATGCACTTTATCGAGGTGCTCATAAAGCGTTGTGTAGCCATTTCCATGGTCGATAACCACGAAATTGCCATAACCGCCGTTCATCCAGCCGGCATAAACGACAGTACCGTTGTCCGCTGCAAAAAGCTGCGATCCGGAACCTGCGCCAATATCAATGCCATTGTGTCCTGGACCGAAGTTGTTACCGGTCAGGTAATGGACCGCTGACGGCCAGATAAAGAAACCGTTGCCATAAATACCGACGGAGTCGATTAAGCATGCTCCCGGTCCACTCCAGCCACTCACCAGGCGACCTTCAGCATCCCGGGTAACTGCTGCGTAACTGATTGGCACCAACTCCCTGCGTCCGCCCGGAACCATCACCTTGGTCCCAGGTTCAATCTGTGGGTTGGAAAGGTCGAGATCATTGCCTACAAAGAGCAGAATATCCTGGATCATTGCACCGTAACGCGATGCCACCGAGCTCAAAGTGTCCTTGCTGCGCCAGGTGTGATAAATGCCATCTACAGGAGGGATCGCAATTACCTGCCCAACCATCAGGTTGTCAGATTTGTCCTGCAAAATGTCATAATTGGCAAAGAGAATCGATTCGATTTCGACGTTATATTTCTCAGCGAGCGCCCAGATGGAATCACCGCTGACCACAGTGTGATAGATCATCTCCAGGCGGTTGTTTGCCTGTCCTTCTGTGTATAGATTTTGATCACGGCTTAAGGAGAGATCAGGATCGCTTTCAACAAATGGGGGCAAGTTGGCTTCAGCTTCAGCAGCGCCATAGTCAGCAGTGGCAATTTCCTGAGGTCGTTTGTAAAGCTCCATCGATTTGGCAACGCGTGGCTGCCAGAGCAGCATCGTCAACAGACCAAGGCTGAGCATGATCGCCGCGACCCAACTCACAACCATAAAAGCCAACTCGCGATTGGCTTTCTTTTTTTCTTCGTTTTGTTCAGACATCAGTAAATCCTCTGACAAATATATACTACATATCTGCCAGAGTTTCCAGAAATTCTACGTTCGTCCTGGTTTTTTCCATTCTTTGAAGGATCGCCTCTGTCGCAACAGCAGTATCCATCCCAGCGCCCTGGGGCGGGTTGGCCACCATTTGCAGATACATGCGGCGCATTAACCAGACACGCTGCAAAATTTCGGGGCTCAACAATAAATCGTCTCGACGGGTTGAAGATTTCTCAATATCGATGGCTGGGAAAATGCGCCTTTCCTGTAATCGACGGGAAAGGATCAATTCCATGTTGCCAGTGCCCTTGAACTCTTCATAAACAACATCGTCCAATCTGGATCCTGTGTCAACCAGCGCAGTAGCGATAATGGTCAGGCTGCCGCCATCTTCCAGGTTTCGCGCGGCGCCGAAGAAACGCTTGGGTGGGTAGAGCGCAGAAGGATCCATACCACCGCTCAGAGTTCTGCCGGAAGGGTTTACGACCATGTTATAGGCACGAGCCAAACGGGTCAAAGAATCCATCAGGATGACTACATTCAATCCGTTTTCCACCAGCCTTTTTGCCCGGTCGAGCGAAACTTCTGCCATGCGCACATGAGCCTGCACTGGCTCATCGAATGTGCTGGCAATTACCTCCGCT
>DHUW01000054.1:24082-31999 GCA_002409365.1 Anaerolineaceae bacterium UBA5224
TTGGTACTTATTGCGTTGGCAATATCCTTGAGGATGCTGGTCTTGCCTGCTTTTGGGGGTGAGACGATCATGGCGCGCTGCCCGTTACCGATCGGCGCTACCAGGTTGATCATCCTGGTCGAAAGATTCATTGGGTCATGTTCGAGATTCAATAATTCATTGGGGAAAATAGGTGTAAGTGCTTCAAATTTAGGGCGCTTGCGGGCTTCATCGGGTGTGAGCCCATTGATGGATTCCACTTTGAGCAGTCCTTGATGCCGTTCTGACTCACGTGGAGGTCTCACATGACCAATCACCAGGTCGCCAGAGCGCAAGTCATAACGACGCAATTGAGCCTGGGAAACATAAACATCATCCGGACCAATCCGATAGTTGCTGCGCAGAAAGCCGATGCCTTCGTTCATTATTTCCAGCACACCACCGCTCATCTCAAGACCTTCAGCATCAGCCAGGTTTTGAGCGATTTTTACCACCAGACCGTCTCGCTTTAGCCGTTTATAATTTTCGATATTCAGGTCTTTAGCGATTTTTTGCAGCTGTTTAGTAGTTTGTTTTTCAAGCTCAATTATTTCCATGTTCTAATCTCTTTCTCAAATCCATTCGCGGGAAAGCCCACCCTTGTTCGCAGCTTTACGCTCGTATGGCAAGATATTGAAATCTTATTTCGTCCATAGTGTAAAAGGTGACAGAATATTAGGGAAAACCCCAGGAGGATTAATATTTAAAGCCAGTGATATAGTAATTATTATATCATTTTTGTCGATGAGTGCAAGTGTATAACGATGTAGTCTTTTAGTCGAAATGAATGTCAAAAAAAACAATTGAAGAAAACAGAGAGATCTTTCACTCTCTGTTTTCATCTTAGTCCTATCTATATGATTACGGTCTGTTGATCACAGGTAGGTATTGGTATTCAGCAATATTGTAAAGATTGAAGTCAAGCTTGCCAACGTCATCCTTCTTGGTTGCGGAAGTACCGATACTGAACCAGCCATACCAAACTTTATCTACTGCGAATGAGGAACCCAGATTCCAGTCGACAGTCAGGTCAAATGGGTTCAGTGCCGGCACCGAGGCAGGTCCGGTGATGGTGTAATTGGTGCTGGGGGTCTTCGCTACAAAGCCGTATGCCAGTTTGATTGGGTCTACTGCTCCCGGTTCGGAACTTTCCCAGTTCTGGACAAGGATCCAGCAAGCCCCTGTTTGTGTTGGGAAAGATGGTTGGAAAATATTTAGATACTCCATCGGACCAGGTTCAGTCGAAGATGCTCTTTCAAGCAACTTGTGGGGAGTACTGCCGATGCCGACAAAGACGTCAAGGTCATTTGCAGTTGTCTCCAGGATCTCAACCACCATACGCTGCGAACCAGCTGGGCAGGTTGTCTTCTCGACCCAGACTTTGTCCTGATTGTCATACGGATCTGTATTGGTAGGGTCCTGTGCCAGTTCAAAAGATTTAACTGTTGCTGGAGTCAAACCGTAGCGGACATTCGATAAGGCGGTGATGGCTTCAGCATTGTATTGATCTTCAAAAATGTATTGACCGCTGGCAGTGTCGATATCGAGTTGTAGTTCCTTCGGCAAAGTAGAGCCGGACATGGCTGCTTTTGCTGCCAGGGTAAAGGCTGTGGGACTGATCGGCTTGCCAGATGCAAAGGTGTCCATCGTCTGGAATGCGATGCGACCAAATTGCCATGCTCCACCGGAGAGGAGGCTCGGTTTCGCTTCAACGGTGATCACCTGAGTGCCGCCAGCCGGAATGGTGAAGACAACTGGGGTAACGGTAATATCAATTCCATCGGTTTTATCAACCACGACGGTGTAATCAGTAGAGACACCCGCTACATTCTTTACAGTACGGGTGAACGTGCAGCCGCCCAAACAATTGCTGTTTTGGTAGGAGGGGATGTTCAGGGTGCGGATATCCCCACCAGTGGCAGGGTTGGCAGCTTTGTAGTTGGCATAAGTCTCTTCCATCACCAAACCAGCCAGGGCTGCTTTGCTCATGTCGATACGACCGTTTCCATAGATAAATGGTGTCACAGGAGAAAGGTCATAATCAACCGAAGTGCCAGCCAATGCGGTCATGATGATCGCCGAGCGGATGGCAGCCGGGGTCCAGGTCGGAAACTCTGAGCGCATCACCGCTGTAGAACCAGCTACATGCGGGCCAGCCATTGATGTACCAGACATCAGGTCGACTTCACCCGGTCCTGCGTACGCAGCCAGGATGTTGGTACCAGGAGCAACCAAGTCAGGTTCGAGCATCTCAAAGTTCGTAATTGGACCGCGCGAGCTGGAATCGGCAATAATATCTCCCCATGAGGGACGTGTGCCAGACGAAAGGGTCTTATTGATATTAACTGTCATCGGGGAGCCGGCTACAGCTTCCATTTCCAAACCATCTTCGAGGGAGATCATGGCGCCCGGGATCGTTACGGAACCCGTATCAGTGCCCATGATGATCGGTGCACCAGGAGCATTATTGTAGACTAATGCAAAGAGAGCACCTGCATCCTGCATGTTTTGAAGTTTGATCTTGAAGGTACAATCACCGCGCTGAACAATACCGACCTTACCGGTCAAGGAACCAGCCGGCCAGGCACTACAACCGAGTTTATTAGCGTATGCGTTGCCCCAGACCAGGTCTTTTCCTACCAGGTCGACACCCAAAGCAGGTGCGAGATCAGCACTGGCCAGGATAGCGATTGAATCGAGTGCATCTGTGCTCGGATTAATTAGCACAGGATAACCAAAGATTCGTCCATGCTGAGTGTTTCCAACCACCAATGCCCACGGGGGAAGTTTGTAGATAGTGGAATCACTTGGTCCTGAGTTACCGGCAGAAGTAGCAGTCGAAATGCCAACTTTGAAAGCTTCGAGGAAAGCAACTTCGGTGCTGTCGATCCATGGACTGCGTGCAGGACCGCTTGTAGGCCCGATTGAGAAGTTCAATGAATCAACTCCGTCAGCAATTGCCTGGTTGACTGCCGCGGTGGAAGCACTGGTTGCACAACCGGCACCGGGAACACAGACTTTGTAAGCAATGATCTGGGCATTTGGTGCCATACCAGAAATAATGACCTGTGCGCCACCATAGGTTACCTGGATGCGATTACCAGCAGCAGTGCTGGCAGTATGAGAACCGTGATCTTCCTGGTCATGCCCATCACCACCACCAGTCATGTCATAAACACCGAGCAGTTTGTTGTTACAGGTGTGCGTTGAAGGGGACGAGGCACAAAGGCCCTTATAAACACCATCTCCATAAGGATTGGTGTAAACGTATGGATCCAATGGAGTCGTTTGAGCAAAGCTGGGGTGGCTCAGGTTGATACCTGTATCAAGAATGCCAACGATTGTACCAGCGCCCTTGGAACCGGTACCGTCAGGAACAGCAGTGCCATCCCAAACCTGGTCGACACCGATGAATTCCGGGCTGACATCTGTGTCGATCTGATAAATTTCATCCACATAGATCTCGTACACTTCGGGAAGCTGGCGCAGCAGCGCTGCTTCTTCTGCGTTCATACGAGCAGAAAATCCATTGAGAACATAATCGTAGCGATAGAGCACTTCCAGATCACGGCCCAACAGCGTTTCTGCTTCAGCAATGAAGGCATCTAACTGTGTGTTGATGTGTGCCAGGTAGGCGACCGCCTCGGGGGAATCTACATCAAGTTTGCCAGATTCATCACGCGGTGCAGCAGCAAAAATTGCGTTCCCGCCATCGTAGGCAGCCAGGGAAGGCTCAGCTAATTGGATTGTAAAGCTCTCTGCGGCTTTAGCCATTTCCAGCCATTCCTGCTCCTCAGCAGAAATTACAGGACCATCAGTGGGAGGGAGCACGCGTTCAGGCGTGGCAGCAGCCACCGGACTCACCACCAAGGCGGCGAGCACAAGAAAACATACTATCTTGGTTAAAACTTTCTGCATATTTGAGTCTCCTTTGGGAATATCGGTTTGGCGAGCATCAAAGCTCGATGAACGAAGTGGAATCGAATTCCACAGGGAAAGATCATGATCCTGTTGTAACTAAGATCGGTGCCCATTGAATCAATTCCTAACATCAACGATTGTTGTTAATGAACTTTTCCTCAATGTATCTGCGGGTAGTTTTATTCGTGGCTTCCTTGAATTCGCAAGTAGATAACGAAAAAAAGATAGCCAATAATGTCTAGGGTGAATCCATTATAACAAATTATGCGGCAAAATCTTAGTGAGAATGTGAGCATTGGATACTACATGGCAACACAATTGACTTAGGCCTGGTCTTGGAAATCGATCTTCCACTATCCGTAATAACTATTTGTTCGGTAGAAAACAAAAAAAATCCACCCTAATAAGTTGGGGTGGATAAATCGGGGCGGGTTTAGGACCCGCCCCAGATTTCCTAAAGGTTTGCTACTTAGTGATGAACGGCAGGTAAGTATTCAAACCGCCCACCTCAATCGTCACAGTAGCCCAGTCAGTGTAACTGCCCTGGATACCAGGCAGGCTCACCAGGTAATACTCAAATGTATCGGTTCCAAAGAAACCGGCATCAGGTGTATAGGTGAAGGAGCCGTCCTGATTCAAGACCAAAGTGCCATGTTGGGGCTGAGTCTTAACATCAGCAAGCATCGTGTCCGCAGGGTTGCCAGGCATATCGTTTCCGAGCACACCAGGTGCAGCCACTACCAGCTCAGTCTCAAAGGCAGTGCTGTAGGAATCATCCACAGCCACGGTACCGATATGGAAGATCGCTTCATTGGTCTCTTCAACCACGGTATTAAGGGCGTCATTATCGTGGCTGGCAGTGTTCACCACATCCACATCCATGGCGTCTGTTACGACTGTGGCGTCAAAACGAATTATGATTGGATCAGCGCCAGTCGGTGCATAGTCAAAACAAACTACCAGGTCATTTGTTGGAGTGGGACCGTCATATTGATAGGTGGCGCCTACAGTACCATCGCCGTTTTCAAGTCCGATCACATTATAACCCGACCAGTCACCAACGACATTATCGTATGCGAACATGATATCCGGACCTGTTGGGGCGGGGTCGGCATCTGTCCAGGCGAAGAATTCGAGGTCCATCGTGGTAGCTGGATCACCATAGAGGATGACATCATCATATTCAACAATCCAAGCTACACCCCCACCTAATGTGGCAGCAGACACACCCTTATTGAGGGTAGCGTCATAAATGATTTCCATGTCAGTCATAAAGGCAGACATAACATCATTCGGAGCCAGTGGGTTGGGGAATTGCTGTGTTTCCCAAGCCCAATAATTATCATTGGTGTAGGTTCCGTTCATATAAGCATGGCCATCATCTACGAAGATCGGTGGTTCAGAAGTTATTCCACCGAACCAGGACATATCTAATCCTATACCACTATATTGCCAGACTGCCCCATCGCCAGAAATGCCAGAGTTAGGTTTGATTCCAAAATCCTGAAGATTGAGGTAATTACCATCACCCATAGGCATTCCACAATAAGGATCCGTCAGGTTATCTGAAATCAGATAGTTGTTCACAACCGGCGGAACAACACCAGTCCAGGAGACTGTGCGGGTAGCAGCATCGTAAGCAGCTGGTGTGGTTGAATTAACTACTTCCAGGCTGCCTTCGACATATTCCACCTCTACAGGCAAGACGTCTTCGATTGTGTAAGTTAGGCCTGTATCGCCATAGTTGGGGTTAAGTTGGATTTCGTAGGTAACCACATCACCCTTGCGGGCTGAGGTTGTATTAACAGATTTTTCAACATCATCACCAGTACGATAGAGGTTGAACTCGGTCGTCGAGATGGGATCGGTAGCTTCCGGTGAAGCCAAAATACTGAACATACCGTACCAGGCTGAAGGAGAGGGCATATTGGGGATGTCCCAGCTGATGGTGACATCATAGGGTTCAAGAGCTGCGACACTCGCAGGACCTGTAACGTCCCAGTTGCCTGCATCTTCAGGATAGATTACAGCTTCGGTATATTTGATCATATCACCGGCAGGAGCACCCTCCCAGTTTTGAACCAGTACCCAAAGAGGTAGACCAGCAGGGATGCCAGTAATGGAAATGTATTCCAGTGCAGTCGCGGTTGCGGATTGGGCAACCAGCATATTAGGGTCAGGCACAGGACCAACACCAAAGAACATATCCAGGTCGCCAGCGGTGGTCTCCAAAATTTCCATCACCAGACGGTCAGCATCTTCGGTCAGAGTAAATGTCTTCCACCAAACCTGTGAGAGGTCATCAAACGGATCGCTGTTGGTGGCATCAGGTACAAGTGTGAAAACTTCATCGGCTCCTGGAACCAAACCTGATTTCACAGCAGTGAATTCAGTAATTGCTTTAGAATGCACATCGGTCACAACGGTGGCACCCTGGTCGCGAAGGGTTTCTGCCTCCACAAATTCAGGCATGTCACTGGGGAAGGGACGAACAGCGAAGGGAATCGCCACATTGCTGACAGCCTCTCCTGTTGACCAGGTATCGTCAGTGGTGAAGCCGATGCGCCCAAAGACCCATACTTCAGCTTCAGCTAAGTCACTATCAATTGTGACAGTAATTGTCTGAGTAGCACCAGGTTGAATAGTGAATTCGATTGGCTGTACGTCGACTAACAGATTTTCATCGGCAGTCAAATCGAGAGTGTAAGTAACAGCAACATCAGCCACACTGGTGAAAGTGCGCTCGAAACTGCAGATGCCCACACAGAAAGTATTCTGATAAGAAGGAATATTCAGGTTTCGAACATCACCGCCAGTTGCAGGATCAGCAGCAACAAAACCGTCATAAGTTTCTTCCATCACCAGACCAGTAAGAGCAGCCTTGCTCATATCCAGGCGGCCATTGCCATAGTCAAAGGCATCCACAGGACCAAAATTGTAGTCCTTGGTAGTGCCAGCCAGCGCAGTCATCATTAGTGCAGATTTTCGCTCAGCGGGCGACCAGTTGGGGAACAGATCGGTCATCAATGCGAGGGAACCAGCCGCATGTGGGCTTGCCATTGAAGTACCGGACATCAGGCCATATTCAGTGTCAGGCCCCTGTGAGTCGTAAGCTGCCAGCACGTTTGTGCCTGGAGCAACGATTTCGGGGACCAGCACATCTGCCAGGGTAAATGGGCCACGGGAACTGCTCTGATTGAGCACATCGCCCCACTCGGGTTCGTTTTGAGAGCTGTAGTCAGCTAACAATGTGACTGTCATGCCAGCTTCAGCTAACGCAACCATCGCATCACCATCAGTTTTGGAAACCATAACAGCCGGAATGACCACTTCGGTCGGATCACTTAAGCCCATCACAATCGGAGCACCTGGGGCGTTATTGCGTACGACAACTGCCAAAGCGCCAGCGTTTTGGGCATTGGTGATTTTTGCATCAAAGGTACAACCACCGCGCGTCAACAAAGCGACAGAATTTGCGAAATAGTTGGTAGGGAATGCAACACAGCCCTGATCATTGGCATCATTACCGCCCCATATAAATGGAACATCGGTCAGGTCTGCAAGCAGCTTTGGACCACCATCGGGCAAACCGACCGCACTGTATTCCGTGGCATCTCCGGGGTTGACGATAACTGGATTGCCAAAAATACGGCCATGGTTGGTATTTCCAACGATCAAAGTCCAGGGAGCGGCTTTATAGGTAGTAGAAACGCCATTTCCGGAGTTACCTGCAGAGGTTGCGGTTATGATTCCTGCATCAACTGCTTCCAAAAAGGCTACCTCAGCCGCGCTTACATATGGACTTTGACCAGGACCACTACTGGGACCGATCGAATAGTTTAATACGTCAACGCTATCAGCGATTGCCTGCCCGACAGCAGAAACAGTCCCTGAATAGGCACAACCATCAGCATCACAAACATCGTAAGCGATAATGTTGGCATGAGGTGCCATACCGGAAATAGTGACCGGTGCACC
>DHUW01000067.1 GCA_002409365.1 Anaerolineaceae bacterium UBA5224
CTGCTGTCTTGGCAAACCAGCGGTTCAATGGCAGCAGGTCGTCCTGCCCGCTGTAGGCATAAAGCTCGGGCAAATCGAGCTTCGCCTCAACTGCGTTTTTCATCCAGGTCAATGGATCATGAATACTCCCGGGGATTTTATCCAACCCACCAAACAAAAGTTGTAACTCGCGTATGAACTCCATGTCCTTCACCTTGCCGGCGGGCGCAAGCAACATGTTGAGCGCCAACACGCCAGAAAGGCTGCAGGCTGCGCTGTAGAGATCGGGGCGCAGGAAGGCTGCCTTCATGGCGCCGTAACCGCCCATGGAAAGCCCGGCGATCAGTGTCTGCTCTCGCGATTGAGAAATGCGAAAAGTTGCTGCAAGCCAAGCCGGCAGCTCTTCGGTTAGATAGGTGAAATATTTTTGTCCGTTATCCATGTCGGCATAGAAACTGCGCCCGGCTGAAGGCATCACCACCACCAGGTTCTTCTCTTTGGCGAGGACTTCGATATTGGTGTAGCGCTGCCAGGCGGAGGCATCGTCTGAAAGCCCATGCAAAAGGTAGAGCACTTTGCACCGTTCCAGAGGCTCACCATCCCTGGCGTAATCGTCGGGCAGGATCAGGTTGAGCGGCAAGCTAACCTTCACATTTTCAGAGACATGGTCGATATGTACTAGAGTCATTTATTCTTCCTTCCTTTAATATAGTACGTCACCTCATCCATGGACAAAACTAAATGTCTGTGAGCCCTCTCCTGGGAGAGGGTCCCCGAAGCAGGGGTGAGGGAAAAACGGTTCAATCCTTTACCTCATTCACCACTCCGTGTCCACTCCCACAAGCTGAACTCGCGGGATCTGCGACTTTCCCAGAGAGGAAGGCTTAAAAATTATCAACTCCGGGCTTCTTCCCTGTTCCCTGCTGCCACCCGCTCAAAACCGGACAAAAACGAAACGCCCAGGCTTAAGATCATCATCACAAATGGGAAAACTGTCAGCAAAAAGCGTGCCGCCATACCAGGCTGCGGACCGGGCACTTCACCGGAGACATAGCCAAACAACGTGCCAACCAGCGCGTACGCTACGCTGGTGAAAAGCCCGTTCAGGCGGTTCATGAAGCCCAGCGCGTTGCTGATAATGCCCTCGCGGCGCACATTGTGCTTCGCCTGGTCCTCATCCATGATGCGCGCCTGGATCAAATCCATGGTCGTGATCACGCCGGCAAAGCCAAAACCGACCAGCATCGCGCAACCAAGCGCCACATAAAAGCTATTGGCAAAAAAGAGGGGAATATACGAAAATGCCAAAACGCCCAACGCTGCGCGCCAGACTCTGACCAGTTCATATTTCTTCACCCAGTTCGCCCAAACCGCCACCGACGCGATAGCCACCAGCAGCACCCCGCCGAACAACAGCGACTGCTGCCCGCTGCCGATACCCAGCGTGTACTTGGCGTAAATTGGCAGTCCTGCCAATACCAAAGCCATCCCCGCGCTGTAAAAAGCATTGGTGACACCCGCCACCCAGAACTTCCGGTTGGTCAAAAGCGTTTTTACGCTGTCCCACAACTCAGGTTTCTTTTCCTCTTCTGTAACTGGCTTTTCATGGCTGGTCAGGGACATGTATAAAATCACCACACCGCCCAACACGCCATAAACGATCGCTGTCGCGGACCAGCCCAAGGCGTCCACCACCATCGGTGTCAGCGCAATGCTGATGATCATCGCCACCAGTTGAAATGCCTGGCGCAGCGCGTTGGCTTTGGCGCGGCTGGCATCCGTTGTGAACAACTCCGGGAAGAGCGCACCGTAATTGGCGTTGATCACCGAATCGAGTGTGCCCGTGAAAATATAGAGCAGCATGGCGTAAATGTAGAGCGAGTTGCCCTCCAGCCCGGCGGGCGTGCTGTAGAACATGATCAGCCCCAGCACCAGCAGTGGCGTACCGATCACCAGCCAGGGACGCCTGCGACCCCAGCGTGTGCGTGTGCGGTCCGAAAGATAGCCATACACCAGGTTATCGACCGCGTCGATGAAGGTGTAGATCAGCATCATGCTTGCCCATTGGGCGGTCGTCACACCCAGCGAGTCCACATAATAAGCAAAACCAAAAGTTTTCAACAAATTGATGGGGATTGAAGTGCCGAACATTCCGATGGAATAATTGAAGGTCTTCAGTTTTTCGGATTTCAAAGCTGCCTCCGGGGATCAGACTTGCCACAATTATAGTGTAGCCAGTTGAAATTGAGGTGCGATTGAGCCTATTCCTCGTTGCGCTGAGCGATGCTGGGCGGTAACCTGCCTTTTTTATTTTTCCCCATCATTAGTAAAGCGCGTAGCCACAATAGTTTGGATCGGATCAATCTTTCTCAATCCGATATTTGGGTCATTTATCAAAGGCTCAGTCACACGAAGGGACTATGGTGTTAGGGGCAAAGCGAGCAGTATTCATTTCCTTTCGCAACGCAACATTGGGGTGCAGCGGCTTAAACCGGGCACAACCTTCATGAAATAGCTTTGCTCCCTCTTCCACTCCAAATTCTCGTACTTATGAAGGGACCAATCTTTGTATATACCAACGAATACCCTTGATTTAATTTTACAACATGCTAAAATACTCTCATTCGTATGGATCAATGGTTTTATCTGGTCAATTTTGTCATCATCAACAGTCTGTGGCCGGGCTTAAGGGTGGAATAAAAAACATTCAGGCGCGTCAAGCAAAGATTTTCGCAAACGTAGGTTAGACTTTCACTTGGTCGACCCTGAAAAAGCTCTATTTTAACAAGAAGACTGGCGGGTTCAGAAAACATACGAAATTCGGGCAAGCAAGAGCCCGAAACAAAAAATGGCAGTGAAATAACGCGTGTAAGTGACTTTGAGGGAAAACGAGCCACACCCGCGAAGGAACAAAGTCAAGATAAGCCCTGGGAACA
>DHUW01000003.1 GCA_002409365.1 Anaerolineaceae bacterium UBA5224
GTCGCTTCCAATGCTTCCTGCATGAAGGCCAGGATGCTCGCATCACGCCCACCCACCAGGTATGCGTGGTCGGTATAGGCAGCCATACCCTTGAGTCCGTAGATGATCAATTCGCGCAGCGAACGGATGTCCTCGTCAAGATTCGGGTCATCCATAATGCCAATGGTGTCTGCTTTTTCGAGCAACGTTTCGATTTCGTAATTTTCCGGATGCCAGCCAGCCCAATCAGGTCCACTGCCAGTGCAATTGGAATTGTGCAATTCATTGCAGCGGTTTTGGGCTCGAACGCGGAGGTTGTCACGCAGCTGGATAGCTTTTTTGATCAATTCGACGAAACGCTCAGCATCAAAATTAGCGTTGGTGATGGTGGCGAAAAGCGCCTGGGCGACGAAGAGATCGGTTTCGTCATCCTGCACGCCCATACCGCGACCGCGTGTGCCCCAAAAAGAGATACCTTTCAACAGGTAAATCAGAAGGTCTTGCAGGTTGGCAACATCGGCAGTTTTTCCGCACATGCCTTTGGGGGTATTGCAGCCACTGTTACGCATGGTTTCCTGGCATTGATAACAAAACATTTCGTTCATTAAGATCTCCTTGTTTGAGAATTCAAATTTTAGATGATTATGCCATATACCTGAATATATAGAAAAGGGGATTAATTACGAATCTCGAATAGAAAAAACCCTTGATGAAGACATTCAATATAACCCTTACCTTGTAGAAGGGCTAACACGGCAGGTAATCAATTAAAGCTTATGGGTGTTGTCAAGTCAGAATTTTATTAATGATACAAACTCTCCCAGACATGGATCTGGTCATGCAGATGTTCATGCACGCCGTGACCAATCACGTGTTCTTCATGCGCCTCGAATTCCTCGAAGAGTTCCATCTGCATTTCATTGCTGATCAATTGGTCAGCCAACTTGAAAAGGATACTATTTTCCTTTTGGATATGCTGTCGAAGCAGATCCCGATATTCAACTGCATGATGTTTAAAAGCTTCCAGGTCAGCGGCTTGAACAGCTTCATTCATCAATCCAATCAATTGTCTGCCTAATTTGTGCTCTTCAAGCATTACGCCAATGGGGCTTCCTTCAACTGGGACACCATGCTTTTCCAGCACTTTGAAAAGGATGCCCTCCTCTTTCCCGTGGTGGCATTGGTCGGCGAAAACTTTCAGAAAATGGATATACTCATCCGCGAATTTCAGGTCTCTTTCCTCGTCAACGGTAGAAAAGGTCAACATTTTATCCAGGATGGTAAATACATGCAGAATTGATTCGTGTTCATTCATTAGATCTTGTGTGGCTTTACCCATGGTGAACTCCTTTCCGTGCTTGATTAAAATTATATCAAAATACCAATTGCAACATTAGGGCTTGAATACCTTTGTCTACAATACAGTAGGGTTGAGGTTGTGCAAAGCCTCCCCTTGCAGGATGCCTCAACCACAAAATGCTTCGATTCTTATTGAAACAGGCAGGACTGTTCCTTACAAGGCGTTAGTCTGGCCGACGCTTTGACTTATGCGAAACGGTGACGGAGGGAGCAAGCCCCCTCCGTACGGCTGGGACTCACCCCCACCCCACCCTATAAAATACTTTCTGTAAGAACAAAAATGTTGTTTTTCTTGACAATGGTTAACAAATTTGTTATACTTTTAAGAAAGTAACTAACGCGCGTTAATCAAGAGGGAAGAATGGGTAAGAGGATCACAAGTCAGGATGTCGCCGACTTGGCAGGTGTCTCAAGGACAACGGTCTCTTTTGTGCTTAATAACGAACAACGCTTCTCGATCCGCCCCGAAACTGCTGAAAAAGTCCGTGCGGCTGCCAAACAACTTGGCTACTACCCCAATGCTTCAGCCCGCGCCCTTGCTTCGAATCAAACCAAGACCATCGGCCTGATCATCAGTCGGGCACCCCAATACATCGCCAGCGATCCTTTCCTGCCCCAGATTTTAGGCGGGCTCATGGAGGTTCTCAAACAAAACCGGCAAGGCTTGTTGGTGGAATGGGTGGAGCCGGGGCAGCAGCTTGAAACCTATCTCGAACTCACCCGTGCCCATCACATCGATGGCATGATCCTGATGACCCCCCGCCTGGACGATCCCGGTATCAAAGAGTTGGAAGAAACGGAAATCCCCGTGGTTTTAATGGGCTATATTCCCGGTTCCTCGCTTCATTCGGTGGATGTGGACAATCTGGCAGCGGCTGAAACAGCCGTGAACCATCTGATCGAATTAGGGCATAGCAGAATTGCCTGTATCACCAATGCCGCCTTACCTTACACCTCTGCCTCGCAGCGTCTTGAAGGCTACAAGTCAGCACTCAAAAAGGCGAACCTGGATTACGATGAAAATTTAGTATGGGAAGCCGATTTTGACATGCAAAGCGGCTACCATGTGACAAAAGAACTTCTTGCTTCCGGACGGGAATTCACAGCAATATTCGTTGCCAGCGATAACGTAGCCTTGGGCGTTTATTCCGCCCTTAGGGAAGCCGGGCTCAAGATTCCGGATGATGTGTCCATAGTAGGCTTTGATGATATTCCGTTGGCATCTTTTATCAGTCCGACTCTCTCAACTGTAGCACTGTCAGGTCACGATATCTCAGTTGAGTCGTATAATTTACTTACCCGTCTTATGCGTGGTGAAGTTCCGGAGTCTCTCTCGGTCACACTCCCCACGCATCTAATCACCCGCCAATCTTCACGGGAGATAGGAAGGAGAGCTACTTAGAGGGAATGAACCAAAGTCTGCCATTTCAGTAAATGTTTCGAAATTTAACT
Source organism: Anaerolineaceae bacterium UBA5224 (assembly GCA_002409365.1). GTDB lineage: Bacteria > Chloroflexota > Anaerolineae > Anaerolineales > Anaerolineaceae > Mesolinea. The sequence goes on from DHUW01000003.1 coordinate 2,791, forward strand.
CAACAAAAAAGGAGAAATATGTTTAAGAAAAAAGTACTTTGGTCGACAATTGCTGTTTTGTTAATTGCGACCATGCTGCTTGGCGCCTGCCAAACAGCAGCCCCTGCCGTTGAAGAGCCTGTGGAAGAAGAGCCTGCTGAACAAACAGAAGCCCTCCCACAAGGACAGGAACTTGCCAATGCCTATGCAGGCATGTACAAAGGTACCGTCGTCACCATGGCTGGACCTTTCACCGACCAGGATGAAGTCGTTTTCAACGACAGCATCAAGTCCTTTGAAGACAAGACTGGTATCGATATTCAATATACCGGCTCCAAGGAATTTGAAGCCAACATCAACATCCGTTTGGATGGCGGTGATCGTCCTGACATCGTGGACTATCCCCAGCCCGGTCTGTTGAGATACGCCGTGGAAAAGGGTTATGCCATCGATATGGCCACCCTGATCAATCCCGAGTGGATCAAGACCAACTACACCCAGGCATGGCAAGATCTGGCCATGATGGATGGCCCCAATGGTAAAATCATTGGTGGTATCTGGGCCCGCGCCAATGGTAAGTCCTTCGTCTTCTATCCCAAGAAGGCTTTCGATGAAGCTGGTTACGTCGTCCCCACTACCTGGGATGAAATGATGGCTCTGACCGCACAAATCGCCTCCGATGGTGACACCCCTTGGTGTATCGGTATGGAATCTGGTGCAGCCACCGGCTGGACCATGACCGACTGGATCGAAGACGTGATGCTGCGTGTTGCCGGCGGCGAAAAGTATGATCAGTGGGTCAAGGGTGAACTCAAATTTGATTCACCTGAAGTTAATGAAGCCCTCGATTACATCGAAGAAATCTGGTTCAACGACGCCTACGTTTATGGCGGCCGTGCTGCCATCCCCACCATCAGCTTTGGTGATGCACCCAAACCCATGTTCGAGAATCCGCCCAAATGCTGGTTCAACCGACAGGGTAACTTTGTGACCACCTTCTTCCCCGAAGAAGCTGTTGCTGGCGTTGACTATTCCTTCTTCTACCTGCCTGGTATCAAAGAGGAATATGGAAAACCCGTCCTCGGTGCTGGCGATATCTATGCTGTCTTCCATGATCGACCGGAAGTGCGCGCAGTTATCCAATACTTCTCAACCGGTGAATCCCTCAAGGTATGGGTGGAACAGGGTGGCGCTATCCTGACCCACAACGATGCTTCCCTCGACTGGTACGTGGATCCTGTGACCCGCGGTGTGGCCGAAACCATCCGCAACGCCACTACCTTCCGCTTCGATGGCTCTGACAATATGCCTGCAGCTGTCGGTGCTGGTACCTTCTGGAAGTACATGACCGATTATGTTTCCGGTTCAGTAACCCGTAAGGAAGCCCTCCAGGCAATCGATGCCTCGTGGCCGACCCAATAGGGTTTAGCAGTTTCGTAAGACAAAACTAAAGGAGAGCAGGCTCGTCCTGCTCTCCAACCCCTACCCTCTATGGTAAAGGAGGTAAAAAATGACAGTTGCCCAATTGAATGATCCTTCACCAAACGATCGGGGGTTCATTGGCAAATTCGTACAATGGTTCAGTACTACCCTTGGGCAAATAATCGTTTCGATCCTGGTCCCTGCCGGACTTTTTTTGGTCTTATGGCAAGGCTATACTTTCCTTCAAAAAGCCAACGCTCCCCAAATTGTGCAGGTGATCATAGCTATTGTTTGGGGCGTCGGCGGAGTGGCGCTGCTTTATGTGGTGACCAACTGGCTGGTGATGAAACTGCCAAAAAAGATGTCGAAGGTGCTGCAACCTTTTGTGTTTGTTGGTCCGGCAGTAGCCATCATGGGTTGGTATCTCGCCATCCCTGTCGTCCGCTCTCTGGTTGCTAGTTTTAAGAATTATTTGGGTACGGAATGGATAGGTTTAGCAAATTACAAGTTTGCCTTCACCGATCCCCGAATGTTGGAGACTTTCCGAAATAATCTGTTGTGGTTGATTTTTGGCACAGCCTTCAGTGTAGGGCTGGGTTTGCTGATCGCAACACTAGCAGACCGATCACGGGCAGAGGTTGTTTATAAGTCGATCATTTTCACGCCGATGGCGATTTCCTTCGTCGGCGCGGGTGTGATTTGGAAGTTCATCTACACTTATAAAGGAACGGGTGTCGGTATCCAGGAGATCGGGCTTTTGAACGCGATCGTAATCGCCTTTGGAGGTACTCCGCAACCCTGGCTCAACCTGCCACCATGGAATAATTTTTTCCTGATCGTTATCATGATCTGGCTGCAGACGGGTTATGCCATGGTGATTCTTTCCAGTGCCATCAAAGGCGTGCCTGCTGAGCTCTTAGAAGCAGCTCGTATTGACGGTGCAAACGAAATCAAAGCATTCTTCTCAGTGGTTGTTCCCTATATCCAAGGCACACTGCTGACAGTCACAACCACGATCGTGATCTTTAGCTTGAAAACCTTTGATATTGTCCGTGTTATGACGGGGGGCAACAATGGTACAAATGTGATCGCCAATGAGTTTTACCTGCAAAGCTTCACCTATACGGATGCAGGTAAGGCATCGGCAATCGCGATCGTGTTGTTATTGCTGGTGACCCCTGTCATTATCAATAATGTCCGCCAGTTTAATAAATCAAGAAGGGGGTTCTGATGGCTAAGAAAAGTCAAAAAACCTCAAAGAAATCCGCTTCGTTCTGGACAAACTTTATCCTGATCGTCATTTGCGTCATCTGGTTGGTTCCCATTTTGGGCATCCTGGTCACCTCCTTCCGCCAAAGTGAAGATATTTTTACAACCGGTTGGTGGCAGGTCTTCCCGCACAAAGAAAACGTGGAAGTTGAACGGATCGTGCTGCCTGAATCGGTGAACCTGGATCAACCCTTCGAGATTTTGGGCAAAACCGCTACCTTCGATGAATTTCGCAATGGTATCACCCTCGATGATGGCCGCATTATCAGCTGGTATGGTAACAAACGCACGCGAACTGCTATTGTTTCTGAAAATCGCTGGGTAGGCTTTGACACTAACCTGACGTTGAAAAACTACAAGGACGTGATTGGCGGAAAAACGATCAGTTATAAGAACGCCCAGGGTCAAACCATCACACGTACCGGAAACAATCTGGGTGGCGCTTTTTTGAATTCACTGGCTGTCACCATTCCAGGCACGATCATCCCGATACTAATTGCGGCATTCGCAGCCTTTGGCTTTGCCTGGTTGGAATTTCCTGGACGAAACCTGGTCTTCACGATCATCGTTGCACTGCTGGTTGTGCCATTACAGATTGCATTGGTACCTATTCTGAAAGACTATGTGAAGTTGGGTTTAAATGGTACTTTTTTGGGGATCTGGTTGGCACATGCGGGTTTTGGTCTACCGTTGGCAACGTACCTGCTCTTCAACTATATTGGCACGATCCCGCGTGAATTATTGGAATCAGCCTATATTGACGGCGCTTCGAATTTCACGATCTTCACCAAATTGATCCTGCCGCTGTCTGTTCCCGCTTTGGCATCCTTTGCAATTTTCCAGTTCCTTTGGCTCTGGAATGACTACCTGGTTGCCCTGGTATTTTTGGGAGAGAAAAATCAAACGGTCACCATCGCGGTTGCCCGTTTGGTTGGCGAAAAAGGACAGGACTGGCACCTAATGACCTCGGCAGCCTTTGTGAGTATGATCCTGCCTTTGATCGTCTTCCTCGGGCTGCAGCGTTACTTCGTCCGCGGTATGATGGCGGGTTCAGTTAAAGGATAGTTGGACCAGGATCGGAATAGAAAAGGGCTTGTCCTCTTCAGAATCGACATGGGCTGTTGAGGTGGGTTTGGAACCCATTCGTACATAACAAATCTTCCTAGGGGCGGGTCTTTGACCCGCTCTCGCGCAGTTAGAATAGGCAATTTTACTTATTTTGGAGAATGAAATGACACAAAAAATACCCTGGTATAAAGATGCCATTTTCATGGAACTGAACACGCGCGCTTTTAAGGATTCCAATGGCGATGGTTGGGGCGATCTGCCCGGGCTCACCAGTAAACTGGACTACATCAAAGGCCTGGGAGTTGATGCGATCTGGCTTCTGCCAATCATGCCCTCCCCACTGCGCGACGACGGTTATGACGTCAGCGATTTTTGTGACATTTTCCCCGCCTATGGCACCATGAATGACTTCAAAACCCTGATGCAGGAAGCCCACCTGCGCGGTTTGCGCATCATCGTCGAAATCATCCCCAACCACACCTCCGACCAGCATCCCTGGTTCCAGGCATCGCGCGATCCCTTCCACCCCGAACACGCCAAATATCGTGACTGGTATGTTTGGTCCGATACTGATCAGAAATACAAAGAAGCACGCATCATCTTTACCGATTCCGAAACCTCCAATTGGACTTTTGACGAGCTGCGCGGCCAATATTTCTGGCACCGCTTCTATTCCACCCAGCCCGACCTCAATTATGACAACCCGGAAGTGCAGCAAGCCATGCTCGATGTGGTCAAATTCTGGATCGATGCCGGCGCAGACGGTCTGCGCGTGGATGCCCCGCCCTATTTATTTGAACGCGAAGGTACCAACTGCGAAAACCTGCCCGAAACGCACGCTTACCTGAAACGCATGCGCAAATTCGTGGATGATTACAGCCCGGAAACGCTTCTGCTGAGTGAAGCCAACCAGTGGCCTGAGGACGTGATCGAATATTTCGGCAACAGCGATGAAATGCACATGAATTTCCATTTCCCGCTCATGCCGCGCCTATACATGGCCCTGGCGAAGGGCGAC
>DHUW01000008.1:0-378 GCA_002409365.1 Anaerolineaceae bacterium UBA5224
CTTCGCCATTACAAACTACATAAAAACTGTTTTTCCCGAACAAAAAGGATCCGATCCGAACGGCCCTGTCAACGAGCTTAGTGCCACCGGCATTTTTATCGACCTGCATAGTTATTCCCGCCTGGTGCTTTGGCCTTGGGGCTATACATATGATGCAGCTCCTAATGATGCCAGCTTGCGGGTGATGAGTTACAAGTTCGCTTACTATAACGGCCACTTACCTCAAAAATCGACTGAGCTTTATCCAACTGCCGGATCAACAGACGATTGGGCTTACGGCGAATTGGGTGTTCCGGGCTTCTGCTTTGAAATGGGTGATTCCTTCCACCAGAGCTGCAGTGTCTTTGAAAGTGATATCAATCCGCGCAACCAGCAAGC
>DHUW01000008.1:600-4112 GCA_002409365.1 Anaerolineaceae bacterium UBA5224
CCTGAAGTGACTGGCTTATCAACTTACTTTAATCCGGGTGGTTTGGTTGTGAGCTACACCGCCGACGACACGCTCTACAGCACTTACCGAACAGGGGTGCCCGCTTATTCTATCGATTCGATCCGCTACTCAGTCGACAAACCTTCATGGATTACAGGCAATAACGCGAAAACAATCGTCATTCGCCCAGGAATCCCCAAGTACAGTGGTATGTTTAGTGTTTCAATCGCCGGGTTGGCTCCCGGTCGGCATACGCTTTTTGTCGAAGCACTTGATAATAGCGGTGCTTGGGGTCCGCCGACTGCAATTTTCTTCACTATTAGTGAAGAGGTAACGCCAACACCCGAACCAACTGAGCCACCTGTTTATGACCAAAATTACTTCCTTCCTCTGATTGAAAACGATTGACCACGTTTTCGCGTCGTATACTCTTAAAAAAACAAGACACCGGCAAAAGCCGGTGTCTTCATAAGAGAACAAAGTTAAAGCTTATCGCTTTACGATCGCGCGATAAATCAGCAGGACGATAATGGCGCCAACAAATGCAGCAATCAGCATGCCGATGAGCCCACCGGTTGAAATACCGAGCAGACCAAAGAGCCATCCTCCAAGGAATCCCCCGAGAATACCAGCAATGATTGCGCCTAAAATGCCGACTTTCACGCCGGGAACGACCAAGTCAGCTAACCAACCTGCGATTCCCCCAACAATAATGATCCAAAGCCAATTTAATCCTTCAAACATTTTAAACTCCTTCTTTTCTGGTGACAGTTGTGTATAAATATTACAAATGTCATTTAATTTATTGTAGTTATTTTACAAAATTCGCTTTTTGATAACAACGGCGAAGCTTATACAAAGAGTAGGTTCCTATTCTGCCTGATCTGCAGTTTATAATAAGGCTTGGAAACGATCACTAAAAAGAGGACCAAAGAAAATAATGGATAAATTCATCGTCATCGCAGGAAACATCGGTGCAGGGAAAACAACACTGGTAAAAATACTAAGCGACCGCTTGGGTTTTTCACCTTTTTATGAACCGCATGAAGAAAACCCATACCTGGCGGATTTCTATGAAGATATGGAAAGTTGGTCGTTTCATTCCCAGGTCTATTTTCTCACCCGTCGGCTGAAGATCCATAGAGAACTGCTGCTGGCGGAAGGCTCGGTAGTACAGGACCGCAGCGTTTATGAAGATGCGGAGATTTTTGCGCGCAACCTGTATTTGCAGGGCGATTTCAGCACAAGGGATTACGGCGTTTACCAGGATCTTTATCATATTCTGTCTTCGTTACTGCCGCCGCCCAACCTGATGGTCTACTTACGAGCATCGGTGGATACGCTTATGCATCGCATTGCCAAACGTGGGCGGGAATATGAAGCAGGGATATCCAGGAACTACTTGACCCGTCTTAACCTGCTTTACGAAGAGTGGATGAATGGCTTCGATAAAGGCCCGGTTTTGATCATTAACAGCGATGACCTGGATCTGGTTTCAAGCTCTGAGCATGTCGACCAGGTGGTTCGCTGGGTGCAAAACAAACTTACGGGGCGAACGGAAGTGCGATTGTAAAAAATTCAGGCCTTTTATTTAGCGATACCCCGGTAGACAAATACACCCAGGACTCCGCCGATCACTGAAACCAGGATGACCATGGCAAGGAGGTCAGCAGGCCAGTTCAGCAATTCTAATACCAAACCGCCAAGGAAACCTCCAACCATACCAGCGAACAGACCTGCAAAAACGCCTTTTTTTGCGCCTCTACCGTATAAGTCGACCAGGAAGCCAGCCAAGCCACCTATTAGAATGGTCCATAACCAAGTTAATCCTTCAAACATTTTCACTCATTCTGAAAACCGCAAAAACAGTTTTCAAGGAATGGAAAAATTTTAATGGATACGAGCAGTTGAATCAATATGTATGTTTGTACAACTTGTATTTCTTATTCGTTTAGCAAATATGCCAACGCCCATTTCGTGGTGTCTGCCAATGCGTCAGTGTGCGTGCGCTCATAGTGGTGGGAACTGTCCACGCCTGGACCAATCAGCGCAACAGCTGCGCTGCCTCCCGCCCGCCAATATGCTTTAGCGTCTGAACTGTAATGCACATAAATGTCGACATTGACAGGGATGTCGCAGGCTTTTGCCAGGTCGCGCAACTTATTTGAAAGTTCATGGTGGTAAGGACCGCTGGCGTCTTTCACACAGATGCTGGCATGATATTCGTCTGAAGCCTGACCATCACCAATGGCAGCCATATCCAGTGCGACCAACTCTTCCAGCCCTTCCGGGAAGTCGCTGCTGCCGCCGTGCCCTACTTCTTCAAAATTGCTGATCAGAAAGCATGTATCCACGGCTGGCTTGAGGTTTGCCTCATGCAGTGACTTGATGACCGCCATAATACAGGCGACACAAGCTTTGTCGTCCAGGTGACGTGACTTGACAAAACCATTCACAACCTCGACACGCGCATCAAAGGACACGAAATCGCCCACTTCGATGCCGAGCTCCCGGGTCTCTTCGGCTGAGATGACTCGCTCGTCCAGGCGTACTTCCACAGTATTATTGTCGCGCTTGCCATCACGTACGTTTTCGTAAACATGCACTGAGGCTTGGTGCGGCAGCAGGCTTCCGCGGAAGGTGCCTTTCCGACGGGTGTGCACCAGGCAGTTTTCGCCTTCAACGCTGCCCCAGGCAAAACCACCCACTTCGGTCAGTTCCAATCTTCCGCTGGGTTTGATCAGCCGTACCATGGCGCCCAATGTGTCAACGTGGGCTGTGAGGGCACGCTTCGGACCAGTTGAAGAGGGTTTCTGTCCTGGCAGGGTCAGCAAGAGAGAACCTTTTTTGGTGCGTTCAATTCGCAATTCTGGAAACTTGGCGGCTTCCTGTTCCACAAGTTCTATCGCAGCATTAGCAAACCCTGTTGGGCTGGGTGTTTGCAGAAGATTGGTTAGAAAATTGATGAGATATTGAGTGTCGATGTTGGGTAAAACAGATTGATTTTTCATGATGATGCTAATAACTCCTGGTTGTTTTCGAATGCTGCTAATTTTTCACGCCATTCTGGAGAGACCGGCATGGAATGACCTTCGGTATGATTATAGGCCACCATCACCACTTCTCCACGGGAAAATACCACTTCGGTCTGGCTATTTTCAACCTGGAAACGGAAGTGCAGGCTTTTATTGCCAAGGCGACCTAATTTGATGCCGACCCGGACTGGATCGCCAAACTGGATGGAAGCCAGGTAGTCAATCTTGACCGAGGCGACCACCATGCCAAATCCCTCACGGATAGTGCCATCCCATATACCGCTGGCACGATAATAACCGGTGCGGGCGTGCTCTACATATTCGAGGATGGAGACATTATTGACATGCTGGAGAGTATCGAGATCAGCGTAACGGACCTGGATTTCTTCGTAATAGGGGAATTTATCTGGGTAAGAAGGAATGATACTGGCCATAATGAGCTCCTGTTACTTTAATTATAAAGGCAGAGGGCAAGAC
>DHUW01000008.1:4380-5469 GCA_002409365.1 Anaerolineaceae bacterium UBA5224
TTATTGAGGGTCGAATTTCCAGCGACGATGGTCTGCATAGTATATACAAAACATTGTCTTGAACCTGCGATTGGCCTATACTGAAGTTACTTATTGCTTGTGAGAAGATTGAGCGAGACAAAAGCACCTTGTCTTACAGGATTCACAAGCAGAAGATGGACTGACATAAAGTCAGATACCAATGAGGGAAGAGCCAGAGAGCATTTGTCAGCTTCTTCCCTCAGAATATTTAAATCAAACACCGATATCCATGATGGGAAAGATTAAATCGCAATTTTCGATCGACCTGCTGAAGGAAAACCTATAGTATCTTGAAATTATTTGGATAGCTTATATAACTATTCTTACTTCCCCCTTCGGAACGTGGAGAACCTTCTGCCAGATATGCTCCCTGATCAAGCTGCTGCAGGATAGAAATCTGAAAGAACAAATATTCTAAACTGACGGATAAAATAATCCTGTGCCCGGGCAGTTTGTCGAAATTGCCAGCAAATCCAGCTAAAGGTATTACAAGATTTTACAGGAACAGCCCGGTTTTCATATTGGCTGATGTATACTCATACCATTGTGAAAAAAAGGAAGAAATACAAAGATGACTGAAAAAAAATATACCCAATCCCCCTGGAGTCTAAAAGACTTATTCGATGGCTTTGAAGACTCTAAAATCGAAGAAACTTATCAGGCTTTACGCACAAACGTTGAGCAATTTGAAACCTATCGCGATGATTTGAAAGCGGATATCTCCCCCGACAAATTCTTAGAAATTATTCGTAAACTTGAAGAAGGGCAAAAGCTTGGCTACCGCCTGTATGGGTTCGCTGAACTTAGTTTTGCCGCCAACACCCAGGACCAAAAAGCCCAGATCGGCATCTCGAGGGTTCAGCAATTCCTGGCAGAAATCGAGAACCGTACACTCTTTTTCTCCTTATGGTGGAAGGCGCTCGACGATCAAAATGCCAATCGTCTGCTGGATGTCAGCGGTGATTACCGCTACTGGCTGGAACAGATCCGCAATTTCAAGCCTTACACGCTCAGCGAACCGGAAGAAAAAATCATCAATATTAAAAATGTCACCGGCAATTCCGCCAT
>DHUW01000073.1:0-2070 GCA_002409365.1 Anaerolineaceae bacterium UBA5224
CAGGATAAAGGTGCCGAAAAGTTCAGCGATGGAGGCAGTGAGCATGCTGTAAGGTTTTCCAGCAACACCTGTGGCTGTTGCGCCCCAGAAGGTTTGTCCGAAGACTGAGCCTGGGCCGGTTGACCAAACATTGGGCATTNNACCGGCAACACGAGGTGCCAGACCAACGTTGGCGACAACACCATCACCGAGCAGAATCAGGATGAAGGTGCCAAATACTTCGCCGATAAATTCTTTCATTGTGCGATTTTCCATGAATTTCTCCTTTTATTTTGTTTGAATAAGAATAATGTTAACTAAATCAAATGGAAATATTATTGGCAAATTTCGATACGCACCTCCCTCCCAGATGGCTTTTTTTTACAGAAATCTTTACTGGTATTCTTTTGGAGACGGTGAAACAATGCAATGATACTTGGGATTTTATGTATAAAACCCGTAAATTCGAGATTGTAAAGTCGCAGTACACTGATGGCTTACTCAATTTTAGTATCCTTGCACTCCCTAGAGACCTAAAAGATTTGCCAACTGAATATCGCCAAAAAGATAGTATTGACGATAGATATTAATCATAACTATAACACAATAATGGATAAATTTATAGACTTCTCGCGAAATTCGTAAGATTCGTATATTCAATTGGATCGAAAAGACTATTTTTTTGTCCAGGTAGTATAATGTCCTAGAAAAGTCATGGCTAAATTAAATGATGGTTGTCATATTTTGGGTAAATCGAACCCGACACCACAAAAAAACGGGGACTATTTACTTTTCAACCATAATCTGATTTCAGAAATTAATACCCCAAGGGTATAGTATTTTTATGGTCATATCAAACAAGTTGATGGAGGCAAGTGTGCAAGGAAAATACGATTACATCGTTATAGGTGGAGGAGTAGTCGGTGCTATGATTGCCCGGTGGCTTTCCCGCTATGAAGGCAGACTATTGCTGATTGAAAAAGAAGCGGATATCGGCATGGGTTGCTCTTCAGCGAATACGGCTATCGTCCACGCTGGTTACGACCCCGTCCCAGGTTCTCTGAAAGCCTTGATGAATGTCAGGGCAAATCCCATGTGGGACGAATTAGCGGCTGAACTCAATTTCCCCTTTGAACGTCGGGGTGATTATGTGGTCGCGGTGGGAGAAGAAGAGCTTCCTCTTGTGGAAGATCTGATGCAAAAAGGCATCAAAAATGGCGTTCCCGGAATGATCATGCTGAATGGTCCGGAAATGCGCTCCCGCGAACGTGATATCAACCCTGATGTCAGTGGTGCACTTTGGGCAACAACCGGTGGAATCTGCGATCCTTTCCAGGTTACAGTGGCAGCTGCTGAAAACGCCGTGATCAATGGTGCGACCGTCCTTATGAACACCGAATTCCAGGACTTCATCTGGGATGGTAACCGTGTAATCGGTGTTAAAACTAACCGCGGAGATTTCTTCGCTCGCTGGGTGATCAACTCCGCCGGTATTTATTCAGACGCGGTCATGCACAAAGCCGGAGTTCGTCCAGAATTCTATATTAAGCCCCGCAAAGGTGAGTATTTCGTCTTTGACAAGGCTGATGTCCATATTCACAATGTACTTTTCCCCGTGCCATCCAGCCGTGGAAAGGGTATCCTGGTAACCGGCACACTGCATGAGAACACCATCGTTGGTCCTAATGCCAACATCATTGATGATAAAGAAGACACCTCCTTAACAAAGGAAGGTATGGATGAGCTGCTCGAAGGTGCGAAAAAACTGATCCCATCCCTTAACCTGCGCTATTCCATTGCGAACTTTGTGGGATTGCGACCAATGGGTAATGGGCCTTCAACCACACCTGGCCTCAATTACAACAATGACTACGTAATCGAAATCCCCAATAATGTTCAGGGTTTTGTTAACCTGGGCGGTATCGAATCGCCTGGTCTCACCTCATCACCAGCTATTGCTGAGATGGTTGTAGACCTGATGAAAGATGCCGGTGAGGAATTCGTTGACAAGAAGGACTGGAATCCAATTCGGCCTGCTCGTCCCCATATCGCCCACATGACTCACCAGGAGCGCAAACTCCTCTGTGATGT
>DHUW01000073.1:2356-10921 GCA_002409365.1 Anaerolineaceae bacterium UBA5224
TGGTTGGGCACTGGTCGCTGCCAGGGAGGTTTTGACAGACCTCGTGTGGTTGCTATCCTGGCTCGGGAATTGGGTGTGACTCCCTTTGAGATCACCAAACGTGGAGAAGGTTCGGAATACCTCTTTAGGACTACCAAAGATACGGAGGTCGCTGATGTCAATTAAGAAGATGTATGACGTTGTTGTAATTGGTTCTGGTCCGGGCGGACTAGCAGCTGCCATCGATGCAAAAAAAGCAGGCGCTGAGGACGTTTTGGTTGTCGAACGTGATGTCGAAGTAGGCGGTATCCTGCTGCAGTGTATTCATAATGGCTTTGGGCTGCAGACCTTCAAAGAGGATTTGCCCGGTCCGGAATACGCCCAGCGCTTTATTAATGAAGCCAAATCTTTAGGGATCACCTTCCTGCTGGATACAATGGTCATGGATGTGACCCCCACCCGCAAGCTCTATCTATCGAGCCGCAACTTCGGTTATATGGAAGTGGATGCACGGGCAATTGTTTTGGCAATGGGTTGCCGTGAACGTACCCGTCCCCAGGTTCGCATCCCTGGTTATCGCCCCAATGGTGTTTTTACAGCCGGCACTGCCCAACGCTGGGTGAACGTGGAAGGCTATATGCCTGGTAACAAATTCGTCATTCTTGGCTCAGGCGATATTGGCATGATCATGGCTCGCCGCCTGACATTTGAAGGCGCGCATGTGGAACGGGTGCTGGAAATCCAGTCTTACCTTTCAGGGTTGAGCCGTAACTATGTCCAATGTTTGGATGACTGGGGAATTCCGCTGCAGTTGAATTACACGGTTAAGAAAATCATCGGTAAAAACCGTGTCGAAGCGATCGAATCGGTGGCAGTTGATAGCAAATGGAATTACATCCCTGGCACAGAAGAGATCATTCCCTGCGATACTTTGCTTCTCTCGGTTGGTTTGATTCCTGAGAACGAGTTGTCCAAGAAAGCCGGCGTCAAGCTGGACCCTGTAACCGGTGGTCCATTTGTGGACGAACACTTCCAGACCAATGTTCCGGGCATTTTCGCGGCAGGCAATGTTGTCCACGTCTATGACCTGGTCGATTATGTTTCGATGGCAGGTTCGGAAGCTGGCAAGAGTGCAGCAGAATTTGCCCTGGCTGAGAAAGCCCGCGAAGCCCGCTACATTCCGCTGGTTCCTGGCAAAAACGTACGCTATATTGTCCCTCATAAGCTGGATAAAAAAGCTTTGGAACAAGGCGATATCAGTTTGCAGATGCGCGTTACCAAACCAATCGAAGAAGATGTCTGGTTGGAAGTGCGCGGTGACGACAACAGTATTGTCAAGCGTTCAGAGCGTTATGTACGCCCGGGGGAGATGGTCACAATCGTGCTGAAGCCCAGAATGGCGGCTGAAGTCGAAAAAACCGGCAGGCTGATCGTCGATATTTATCCCAAATCGGAGGCATAAGATGGAAGAGAAGAATTATATCTGCACTGCTTGCCCAATGGGCTGTAAATTAATTGTCCGCATGGAAGGCGATGAAGTGGTAAAGATTCTGGGGAACCGCTGCAAAAAAGGCGAGACTTATGGTCGCCAGGAAGCGATAGCTCCCCAGCGTATGGTTGCCAGTACGGTGAAAATTGCCAATGGCATCCACCCATTGCTGCCAGTTTATACCAAGGGATCCATCCCCAAACGCAAGATCCGTGAGGTCCTGGATAAGATCCGTGCGGTTGAAGTGACTGCCCCGGTAAAAGCCGAAGACGTGATCATCGCCAACGTGATCGGAACTGGTGTGGACGTCATCGCCAGCCGTGACATGCCGGCAAAAAATTAGTTTAGTAGTGTTGAGAAATAAAACAGGCACTCATTTGAGTGCCTGTTTTTGTTATTCTACACGACAGCGAAGAATTTTTTCCTACTGATCATAAAGCTTTTTCACTTACTTTACGATGACCATCAAATCTATTTATTTCTTACTGATCTTTGCCGCCAAACGGTCGCCGAGCAGCTGCACGCCTTGTACCAGAACTAACAGTAAAATCACCGTCACAAACATCACTTCGGTTTCATACCTTTGATAGCCATAACGAATAGCCAGATCTCCCAGTCCACCCCCACCGACCGCACCCGCCATGGCGGAATAACCGACCAGGCTGATGAGGGTCAGAGCAATACCCAAAATCAGACCAGGGAGTGATTCAGGGACCAACACTTTGCTTACCGTCTGCCAAACACTGCTTCCCATGGACTGGGCAGCCTCGATCAATCCACGTGGCACTTCGCGCAAGGTGCTCTCCACCACCCTGGCAAAAAAGGGCACAGCGGCTATCGTGAGAGGAACGATCGTAGCAGTTGGACCGATGCTCGTGCCGACGAGTTTACGCGTGAAAGGAATCAGAACAACCAACAAGATGATGAATGGTAAGGAGCGGGCAAGATTAACAATAAAGCTTAAAATACGATTCAAAACAGGACGAGGTGTCAGTCCATTTTCGTCTGAGAGCGTAAGCAATACCCCCAAAGGGAGGCCAAGGATGACTGTAAAAAGGGTTGAAATCCCCACCATATATATTGTAGTAAGGCTTTCTTCCCATAATCGGGGTAACCATTCACCGAGATTCATTTCCTCACCTCCACGCGCAAGCCTTTATCCTCCAGGTAGGTTAAGGCCTCTTTGGTTTCTGGACCTTTGAATTCCACCTGGAGTTGCCCAACACGATATTTGCCGATTTGCTGAATGTTGCCGCCGAGAAAATTGACCTCTACTTCAAATTTTCGCATCATACTTGCGAGGATCGGTTCGTCTGCTGCCTTACCTAAAAAAGTGATGGCAGCCTGGGTGGCCAGTGGATCGAGCAGCTCTTCCTGGATGGGAGGGAAAAAGGCTTTGGACAAATGGCTGAGGGGGTCACCGATCAGCTCCAGGATTGAGCCGGATTCAACCAAGTAGCCATTTTCGAGGATGGCAACATGATCGCATACTTTTTTTACCACCTCCATTTGGTGGGTGATGAGCAAAATGGTTAATCCCAGTTTCCGGTTGAGGTCAGCCAAAAGTTCCAGGATCGAATCTGTGGTGGCGGGGTCCAGTGCGGAAGTGGCTTCATCGGAAAGCAGCACTTTAGGGTGGTTGGCAAGCGCACGGGCGATGCCGACGCGCTGTTTCTGCCCACCTGAGAGTTGGGCAGGGTAAGCATCCGCCTTATTCTCCAAACCGACCAGGTTGAGCAATTCTTTGACCCTGGCATCCCGCTCCGGTTTTGGAATGCCGGCAATCTCCAGAGGATAGGCGATGTTTTCAGAACTTGTTCGCTGGCCAAGCAGGTTGAATTGTTGAAAAATCATTCCGATCTTTTGGCGCGCCTTACGTAAAGAATCAGCATCGAGTGCAGTAATTTCCTCCCCGTCCACCCAAATTCGACCTTGGTCTGGTACTTCCAGGCGGTTCACGCAGCGAATCAACGTGCTTTTACCAGCACCGCTTTTTCCTACGACTCCGTAAATCTGACCTTTTCCGACCTCAAGAGAAACATCATGCAAGGCATGAACGGCAGATTTCTTATCGATAAAACTTTTAGAGACATTCTCAATTTTGATCATGATTAATCTCAGGGGTGGGCGGAAGAGCCCACCCCCTTGCTGTTCTTAATTGCCAAAAGCTGGTAAAACGGAACCAGCATATTTTTCTTCAATGAAAGCCTTGACCTCGGGTGAGTTCAGAAGTTTCACCAGCAGCTCTATTGCTTCATCATTCTCATGACCCTTTTTGACGGCAAGGATATTGACATAAGGGTTATTTTCACCAGATTCCAACGCCAGCGCATCTTTCGAAGGTACCAAGCCACCTTCCAGGGCATAGTTGCCGTTGATGACCGCCAGGGTGGCATCATCCAGAGCACGGACTAATTGCGCGGCTTCCAACTCGGTAATATCCAGGTTCTTGGGATTGGTCGCGATATCCGCAACTGTTGCAGTGAAGCCGGCGTTTTCTTTAAGTGTTATCAATCCGTTGGCGGCCAGCAGATTAAGTGCCCGCCCGCCATTGGTTGCATCGTTCGGGATGATCACTACAGCACCGTCAGGCACTTCATTAAGGTTACTGATAGTTTTTGAATAGATGCCTAAAGGTTCAATATGGACGCTGGCAACCGAGACCAGGTCGGTACCTCGTTCGGCATTAAAATCTTCCAGGTAAGGCAGATGCTGGAAAAAATTGGCATCCAACTGACCGTCGTTAAGGGCCAGGTTTGGCTGGATATAATCGGTGAATTCAACGATTTCTATTTCCAACCCAGCTGCTGCTGCCAGATTGTCGCGTACAAATGCCAATATTTCGGCGTGCGGAACCGGGGATGCACCAACCTTCACTTTGAGAGTTGTATTATCGGTGGGTTGCTGGGCAGGGGCACAGCCTGCAATAACCAGGATCAGTATCAGGCTGATACTGAGAATGGTAAAAAGTTTTCGTGATAAAAAGTTTCTCATTTCTTCTCCAAATTTGTTTGTTTGTAATTTGAAAAAAAAGCCACCGGTGATCCGGTGGCTATTGGACTTACCTATTTGTCACCGGACCTTCGTCAGAAGAAGAGCGGTGACCGCTTGTGTGTCAGGAGGTGGCTTGGCTCCCGGCGCACAAGACGTGCCACCGCCGGGGCATGACCATAAGTTGAATTGAGATAGCCTGATCTTTAAGCATGGGCAAGATGATACCTGTTTGGGGGAGCAATGTCAAGAAAAAGATAACTTATTTCTTTTTCAATAACCGATTAGCAATGAGAGTAACTAGCAAAGGCAGGATAATTGCTGCCACAATCGTTCCAACCAGGTATCTACTATCTATCACTCCGATGACCATCAAAACATTGAGGAAGATCAGACAGAGCAGGATCACAACCTGGTAAGCAAGCGTGGTCACATCCAACAGAGGTTTCCAGTCGTGTTTTTCAGGATCGCCCAGTGATTTCATCGCTATGGAATACGCCAGCCAGGTGAAAATTGCCCAGTTGACGAAAACGATCGCAACGATCATGAAGGCAGTTTTGGCTCCACTATCAAGGGTAGGGTGAAGGAGAGCTTGAATGGCCAGGGTCAGCCCGATGGCCAGGTTGATGAAAAATAAAAATTTCTTGTTGTTCATTTGGCTGCTTCTCCTTGCGATTCAAGATCGACAAATATGCGAGTATTTTACTTTAGGTCAAAAATAAAAAGAAAGGCAGCTTTTAGCTGCCTATCGATATCACTTTGTAAGAAGGAATTAGCTCATCGTCAAAGCCATGACGGCTTTTTGAGCATGGAGGCGATTTTCAGCTTCGTCATACACTACCGAGTTTGGTCCGTCGATGACTTCGTCGGTCACTTCAATATTGCGGTCGGCAGGGAGCGGGTGCATATAGATAGCATCTGATTTTGCCAGTTCCAGGCGACGCTGGTCCATGATCCAATCGGTATATGAATCCTGGAGTTTCTTTCCCTGCACAGGGTCAGCTGTGGTCATCAAGGGTCCCCAACTCTTGGCATAGATCACGTCTGCGTCCTTCATGCCTTCGTCCATGTCGTTTACGATTTCAAAGGAAGTCCCCCACCGTTTGGCTTCATCGGCAGCTTGCTGTTCGATTTCGGGCATTAGTGGGAACTCCTTGGGGTAGGCAAGAGTGACATCCATGCCGAAGCGTGGCATTTGGATGATCAGTGACTGAGGCACAGAAATCGGTTTGAGATAAGAAGCGGCATAAGCCCAGGAAACAACGATCTTCTTGCGCTTCAGGTCGCGGCCTTTCTTCTCCATGATAGTCATCAGGTCAGCCAGGCACTGGAAGGGGTGGTAGATGTCACATTGCATGTTCAAAACGGGTACGCGGCAATTGCGTGCGACTTCGTTGAGGTATGTGTTTCCGACTTTCCAGTCGCAGTGACGAATGGCGATGCCGTCAAAATAACGTCCGTAGATCTCGCCGATTTCCTTGGCAGTATCACCGTGGGAAATCTGCGTGGTCTTGCTTTCAATAAAAGCACCGTGACCACCCAGCTGTGCCATGCCGGCTTCAAAAGAACCGCGCGTACGCGTGCTGCTGAAGAAAAACAGCATAGCTAACACTTTGTCACGCAGGTAAGCGTGAGGCTCGTTGAGAGCGCGTTTGCGTTTAAGATCCCAGGCGACATCCAGAACAGTTTCGACTTCTTCTTTTGAGAAATCCAGATCACCGATCAGGTCACGACCATGTAAAAAGGTTTGCATTGTTACTCTCCTCGTAGATTCTTTTCTTGATTATACTCAGCACGTTCTACTTTGACCACCCGAAAATGATTGGCAAGAAGGAATCGATTATTGGCAGTAAATCAGTCTTGTAAACACCAAAACTATCATAGTGTTTCGAGGCGATCAATTCATTTTGCCTGGTGTTTATGTACAATCTCTCCAGTTCAGAGGTTGAGTCTATGGGATTACCATAAAAACTCCAATTCGAGCCGCCATTTGTCGAGTAGAACATGCCCGCGACTTCGTTTATTCTGCCGCTTGCATAAATGATTGAAGGAATTCGGGGATCAAAAGCTAGATCATGTATACGGTTATTAAAAAGGAGTAAAGCTGACCAGTTTTGCCCTCCGTCGACAGTCTTGTAAAGTTCGCCATATTCTGTGGTAACAAATAGCACACCAGGTTGCGCTGGGCTCGGGAAAACCCCATAAAGATTGGTTGTAGGAATCCCGTTGCTGATTATTTCCCAAGAATCTCCATTATCCACTGATTTTTGCAGACCTCGATTTGTGAGGTAGAGCGTATCGGGATCAAACGGGTCAAGCTTCAGAGAGTATTTCCCATACATTATTTCTCCTACCATAGTCCAGGTGGACCCTCCATCAAGGCTGCGTAATACAGACTGGTTGCCTTGAATCCCGAATATTCTTTCTGAGCTCCTGGGGTCAATGATCAATGAAGAAATTTGCCTATCACTATAAGGACCAATATTTACTTTACTCCAACTTGCTCCCTGGTTGGTGCTTCGATACAAGCCTTCATTATCTAGCCCAAGATAAATCAAATCGGGATTGTGCGGGTCAATCGCCAAGCCGGTCACCGCAAATTCTGGCAATCCGTTGTTGATCAGGGACCAGTGTTTACCGCCATCACTGGTTTTGTACAAACCGGACTTATTCCTGGCAAGATACATCCTTTCACCGTTGGTAGGGTCAGCCGCGAAAGCCCCGATTACACTGTTCGACAACCCGCAGGGTGTCCAGAGGGTTTCGTTACCATTCTTGTGAAAAACGCCATCAGAGGACAATCCAATAAAAACGGTCTTTTCGGGGTCTCCCAGCGGAAAAATCGATTTGGGATAAATTGCTGGCAGGTTCTGGGTGATTTTATTCCAGGTCTGGCCCCAATCTTCACTCTGATATACACCATTATAAGATTCCCCGTAATAGATGGTCGCGGAATCGTTAGGGTCCATCGCGAAAGTAGTAATCAGGACCCACTCTTCTGTCACCCTTGTCCACTCAACCCCGCCACTGCGGGTTAAGTACACTCCGTAATCGCCTGGAACCGCGTAGATCACATTCGAATCCTGTGGGCTGACGAGCAGTTTGGTGAATCTTTGGTTGGTCAGATTGCCGTAAATGGATGTCCAACTTTCCCCACCATCAATACTTTTATCAATGCCAGTACTTCCGCTAATGTAGATTACTGATGGAGTGGTTGGGTCGACAGTGACCGTTGAAATCGTGTAGGGGGTTGGATAGGGAGACAAAGCCCAGGTCTCACCAAAATCGGTGCTCAAATAAAGCCCACCGTCGGCAGCATAGAGCTTGCCGGGTGTGAAAGGATCTGCCGCTATCTGTCTAAAACCTGATCCGATGGAATACCAGGATAAGCCGGAATTGATGCTTTTATATGTTTCGTATGGGCTTGTAGAATAGAAAACCTTGGGATCTGTTGGATCGTTCAACAGAGAATCCAACCATTCGGTTCCATCCCCCACCTGGTAATAATCCCATGAAACTCCAAAGTCAGAGCTTGTTAAGAAGTAGCTGCCTCCCACCGCGTAAATCTTATTGGGATCGTTTGCATCCGCTTGGAAGTCGCTGATTGTTTGCCCAAGCGGACCAAGAGGTTCCCAGGGCTGCGGAGCCTGTGCCTGAGGCTGGACCGATGAAATGAGCGATAGTAGGGCAATTCCTGTATGTACAATGAGATTTTGCCAGATGAACAATAGTAACCTCACATAACAAATATTTTTATGGATCTGATTAATTGTGATTGTAACACGCCAGAATTACCGCAGCGAGATTTGCGTTGCTTGACGTTTAGGTTGAAAGAGCAGCTTCCCTGTCTCCCACACAAATCGTGAGGATTCAGCCAGACCCTAAAACATAATCGTGCCATTCAACTGTGTGAGAAGTTTCCTTTCTTGAAACCGAGTGCAACTTGTGACTATTCTGGAAAACAATGCAATTAAAAAGCCGGGTTCATCTGTTGAACCCGGCCTACAACTGCCAAAAAAATCTTACTTGATCAAACTTGTAACCAACGCATAGAACTCAGCCGCCTTGACCACATCATCCAGCTTGACGCTGTCGTTGACCGTATG
>DHUW01000073.1:11142-12059 GCA_002409365.1 Anaerolineaceae bacterium UBA5224
CCATTCGTGCTGAAAGACCACTTGCTGGCGGGTTTCGATTCCAAACCAATCAACTCCCGGGCTTTCAGCCCAGCCTGTACCAAATCGTGCTTTTCATCCAATGCCCATGCAGGGAAATATTTTTCTACCGGGAACACAAAGCCTGTGTAAGAAGGTTCTTCATAAAAGAGTGCTTCTACTTTCACACGGTCCCTGCTCTCTTCGGGGATCAAGGCTTCCACCTGCGCGATCGCACCTTCTTCGGTTTCACCGAAGGTCATGCGGCGGTCAATGTAGATAACTGCTTCATCCGGTACAGCGTTGATACTGGGGGTTTTAACAGTCATGTCCGAAACTGTGATCTTGCCGTGTCCCAAGAATGGGTCATCACCCAGTTGGGGTTCAAGATCGCGAATGCCCGCGATCACAGGTAAAAGCAGGTAAATCGCATTGATACCCACATGGTTGCTGGCAGCATGTGCCGAAACACCTTTCGCGGTAACTTTGAGCTCGATGCGACCTTTGTGACCGCGATAGAGCTGCATTTTGGTCGGTTCACCAATCACCACAAAATCGGGTTTGATGCCCGGGTCAACTTCGACAAAGGTATTGGGTGCAATTCCATCGCACCATTCTTCCATATTTCCGAAATACCAGGCAGTCCAGCCATCAAGCAAACCAAGGTCGCGGGCGAACGACATGCCATAGACCATGCCAGGGGTCGAGCCTTTTTCGTCGCAAGCACCCCGCGCAAACAGCACGCCATTTTCGACTTTTCCTTCGAATGGATCCCATTCCCATTCATCAGGATCGCCGACGCCTACTGTATCGATGTGGGAATCGAAGACGATCGTACGCGGTCCGTTGCCAATGCGCCCCATGATGTTGCCCATTTTATCGAAGCGCACCTCGTCGAAACCAAGTTTGCGCATTTCTTC
>DHUW01000073.1:12321-19655 GCA_002409365.1 Anaerolineaceae bacterium UBA5224
CTCTGTTTTCCTCGGTTTTTTGGTGAATCTGCTCGAGTATTTCTTGTGTGATCATTGGTTCTCCTTTTTTTGTACCTGGGCTAAAACCCGCCCGGAAGGCATTATAATAATTCCAGTAAAATCACCAGTCATTTAAATCGTAAGAAAGCGAGTAAGCATGGATATCTTATCATCAAAAACAGGCAGCGGCAATTTGTTCCGAAAACCTGAAATGAATTGGGGCATCCTTGGCACTTCCCGCATCGCTGAGGGCGTGATCCCGGCAATTCAGGCTACCAGGCACAATCATGCCGTCGCGGTAGCCAGCCGCGACCTCACCCGAGCCAGGCAGTATGCCGACAAGATGCAGGTTCCGGTTGCCTATGGCAGTTATGAAGAGCTTTTAGCTGACCCAACCATCCATGCTATTTATATTCCGCTTCCTAACAGTGAGCATAAACCCTGGACCATCAAGGCTCTTGAAGCTGGTAAAAACGTTTTAGTTGAAAAACCGATTGCTCTCACTGCTGATGAAGCCCAGGAGATGGTGGGCATCTCCTGGGAAAAGGGTCTGGTGCTGATGGAGAGCTTCAACTATCGCTACCATTCCCGTATGAAACGAGTTTTTGAAATGCTCAAGAAGGAAGAACTGGGGAAACTGCGCTTTCTCCAATCCAGCTTCAGTTTCCCACTCGAAAACCCCGACGACTTTCGCCTGGTACCTGCCATGGGAGGAGGAGCGATGTATGACCTGGGTTGTTATTGTGTCGACTTCCAGCGTCTGGCGGTCGGGCGTGAGCCTGAGACAGTCCAGGCCCGTTACCACCAGGGCGGTTCCGGCGTGGATCTGCAAATGCAGGTCACGTTCGATTTTGGCAACCAGATCTTTGGCAGTTTTGATGTGGGATTTAACGCCGCCTTCCAAACCGTTGCCAGGCTTGTAGGAACGGAAGCGATTATGACCCTTGATCTACCTTTCTCTTCAAAGGATGAAAAGGTATCAATTTTAATTGAACACGACCACGATGTTCAAAAAGTCAATTATCGACCGGAAGATACCTTCAAGAACTTGATCGAACATTTTTACGAAGTAGTGATCAAGAAGGAAATCCCGCTTTACCCACTGGCAGAATCGGTCAAAGACATGGCCATTATCGATGCAATCTTCCAATCTGCCATTGAAAATGGTAAACTCATCGAGCTAAATTAATTATTACGAAAGATGTTACCTATGAATTCGACTAACGAACAAGAAACCTCCAAAAACCAATCTCATAACAACAAATCCAACCAATGGATTCTTCCATTGATCCTGATAGTCAGTATCGTCGTAGTTCTGATCTATTTCAGCGGTCAGCCGCTGAGTGAGCGCGGGATCAAGATCCCGTTTGAAGCACAACTGGAAGAAATAGTAGGTTACGCAATTTTGCTGACAGAAATTGCAGCGATGGTTGTAGTCGCGGTTTCCGTGGTCGAGGCACTTTTTCACTTCATTAAGGGTTTGCTGATCCGAGGATCTTCTCACAAGGTTCGGTCATCAGAAACCCTGCGCCTGCGACTGGGTCATCGCCTTTCACTGACGCTTGAATTTGCACTGGCATCTGATATTCTGCGGATCGCAATTTCACCGTCCTTATCCGACCTGATGTTCTTACTGGTCATCATTCTCTTACGATTCCTGCTCAATTTCTTCCTCGAAGATGAAGCCGAAACCATCAAGTCCACAGATGTGTATCCAGACCTTGACCCCTGTGATGTAGAAGAACATAAGTAAACGAATCAAACGAAACAATGCAACCCCTCTCACCAGAGGGGTTTTTTTTTGCCAGTAAAAGTCTTCACTGTACTGACGCCGGCAATAAAGTAGCAATACCAGAAATGCTGAACCAAAAGGAGCCGCTGTGAGGGGGCTTTTTCTGTTCGGTGGAGAAGTCTACACATTAGGTTTTATTATCGCCGCCTTACTCGATGTCTTTTCGGTCGGTCAGGCAAAATACATCTGGATAAACATTGCTATTCATGCAATTTTCTTCCTGTGGTTAAGTTACTTTGCCTTCAAAAGGACAAACTAAGCTTTGGCAAACACCAGGTAAATGATGAAGAAGCTGCTTGTGTAGCTGGTGTTTTCGGCTGCTATTTTTAGCATTTATGGTAAATCAAAAGCCCCTCGTGTGAGGGGCTTGATATGGTGTTTCTTGATTACGGAGCAGAAGGAGTAATCGTTCGGGTCGGCGTAGCGGATGGGACCGGTGTAGCGATGTTTGCCGGGACCTTGAGCAACTCGCCGATCATCAGACTACTCGTCTCAGTCAGCAACGGGGTGATCCCTTCTGCTGTGCGGTATTTGTTGGTCTCAGTAATGATCTTGGCAATGGTTGAGCGGTAGAACTGGGACACCGAGAGCAGCGTGGCACCAGGTTCAACATAATAGTCGATTATTGTGCCAGGAGCCAGATCAGTTGGCACCATTGTGGAAGTGGGCATTTGCTGCCAAGGCGCAGGGATCTTGATGATGTCGCCTTCCTGGATAATGCACTGATCGCCCAAACTCAGACCGTTGACGTAAAGCAACAAGTCGAGATCGACGTTGAACTTTTCGGCAATGTTTGCACATACGAAGTCATCGGCCTGGACGATGTAGTCAAAAGGACCATCCAACGTAGCTGTTGGGGTGATTGTTGGTGTTTCGGTTGGTATGCCCGTAATTGTTGGTGTATTGGTTGGCGTCACAGGTGTGGGGGTGAGCGTCATGGTAGGTGTGGGTGTCTTGGTGCTGAATAAACCTGGTCCTTCACCGATCACACCAGTAGCCCAAAGTGCCAGTACTGCAATGCCGACGATAACCAGCAGGACTGCTACAACGAGGAGAACAGACCTGTTATTGCGCCTTTTTTTTCTATAGGAAGACAATAGACTCCCGGATCTTTTTTTTGCCATAATAATTTCCTCTCAATCCATTGTAATAGAAAGGTAGATTGACTGATATTAACCTGATGACTTTTGTTTTGTCAAGTATACCATTTTTGATTAATCGTAAAAAACGCAAGCGTTCCCGATCAAGCAAACCTCAGAAAAGCTCACAGGTTTAGGACAAGCATAAAGAATGGGTATAATATGCACATGCAAATCCGCAGAAAATCACTGCTCCTTTTTAGTTGTGTGCTTGTATTCAGCATTTTTCTTTGGGCTTGTGAGCCCATCCAGGAGCCACCAACAACCGAACCCGTGCCCTCCACAGAATTACCGAATGTGGTTGTCTCTACCAGCTCACCTGAAGTGCTGCCGACAGCCACAGAGGTGACATCACCAATTTCTGTCAATGGCGAAGGAATTCCGTTAAGTTACTATCAGAATGAATTGCTGCGTTATCGCGATAGCCTGGAAGGGCAGGCGCTGCAGCCTTCGGAAGAGGAAATCGGGCAAACTGTGCTCGATTACCTGGTCGATCAGCAATTACTCTCGCAGGCAGCCAGGGAAAACGGTTTCCAGGTCTCTGATCAGCAATTGCAGGAACGGATCGACCAGCTGGTCAGCGAACTCGGTTCGGAAGGCGCTTTGACAGGATGGATGCAGACCAATCATTATGATGATTCGGAATTCCGGCTGGCCTTACGCCTGGGAATGGAATCTGCCTGGCAGCGTGACCAGATCGCCCAAACTGTGCCGGATGCGGTGGAACAAATACGCGCCCAGCAGATTTTTGCAACAACCCAGGAAGGCGCGGAACGAGCACTCAACAGCCTCAACGCTGGCGCTGACTTTAATACGCTGGCTTGGGATTACAGTCCTGAATCTGGCGGCGAGCTGGGATGGTTCCCCAGAGGATACTTGCTTTATACGGAAGTAGAGGAAGCTGCCTTCTCACTGGAACCTGGCACTTATTCAGGCATCATCAAGTCTGATATTGGTTATCACATCCTGCTTGTTCTTGAGCATGAGACCGAACATCCCCTAACCACTGATGCCAGAGTTTCTTTACAAAGCAAAGCGTTGGAAGAATGGCTGCTCAAGTCGCGCTCAACTGCCCAAATAGTGGTCAACAATCCATGAGTGAGAAGCGCCGCCCGACCAACCAACAACCATATGTGACCCGCCCGATGGCGGTACGCAGAACAGACCCTGAACCCAAAAAGTCAGGCTGCGGCAGCATCGGAGCGGTGATTTTTCTGCTCGCAGTGATTGGAGTAATTTTATTGATGCTGACTGGCATCATTCCTTCACCTTTTGAGAGTCAAATCACACCGCCTGCCAAAATAACACCAGACGGTTCGACACCCAACTACTTTATAACTCCTGAAGGCATGGGAACAGAGACCGCCATTTCCACAGAACAGGTTGCTTCGACTCCAACCGATCTGCCAACACTTACCAAGACAATGTTGCCAACGCAAACTTCAACACCCTGGTCAGCTTCTTTTGTGATCCGTGGTACACCGGAAGCCTTTCCCCATACGCTCCTCTATGATCGTTACACTTGCGAGGAATACTTATTCATTGGTGGGGAAGTGTGGGATTTACGCGAAGCCCCGCTGAAGGATCTTACTGTGAAGCTGACCGGTACCTATGGTGGTGGTGTGGTGGACCTCTCCAGCAAATCGGGTGAAGTGGAAATTTACGGACAAAGCGGTTATGGTTTTGTGCTCGATAACCAACAGATGCGCACAGAATCACTCTATATCCAGCTCTTCGATACTAACGGCAACCCGCTCTCAGCTAAGACACAGCTAACCGTCAGTGGTCAATGTGACGGCAACCTGCTGCTCGTGAATTACAAACAAGTCCAGGAAATCTCGAATTAAGGACCGTTACGATCTGTTACGGTGCTTATGACCGAAAACTTTACCACTCCCTCTTTAGAGAGGGGCAGGGGGGTGAGGGATCCTCGGCGCGATTTTTACTTCTTCATTTCCAGCCAGTTTCCCGTGCAATCGCTCGGAATTTACCGGCAAAATACGGCTATTCGCGAATAAGGCAAAGTCAAAATTGGTCATCTCCCCCGCTTTTTTTCCTGGAATCGGCATCAGGCGGGCTGTAAGCGCTTTGTTTAGTCGCAAAGAAAGGGCAGCCAGATCCAGAAGGATCGGCGTGAGTTCGTTGGCAGTTGTATCGCCTGGCAGGGGGATCACATCCAGGCCAGCGCCACACACAGAAGAGAATAAAAGCAGATCGCGTAAGCTCAAATTGCCGTCCGATACGTTCTGGGCCAAACCGCTGTCTTCCAGCAACGGCAGCATCAATCCGTTGAAACCGGTACGCTTAAATTGAACCTGATCAAGCGTGCTCGTTAGAAAAGCAGAAGCAAACAGGCTGCCTGGTTTACCAAACGCTCCCAACCCCAGGCTCTCAAGCGCTCGTCCAATCGAAACGACATCATCAGGGAAGGGTGCCAGGGTGAAATCCAGCCCCTTAAATCCATAAGAGTACATCTGGCTCAGCCGATTGCCAACCTCTTCGAGTTGGCTGGCGTGTTTCTCAATTTCAGTGATCAGATTTGTCGAGGCTTCCTGTAATGTGGTTGCCTGGCTGAATACCCGTAATGCAAGATCCGCGGCTTCCGTGGCAAGGGCAAAAGATGGTCGCCCTGGCTGCGCATAGGCAGCAGGAAAGAAAGGCGTATATGCCGGAACGTTAGCCAGTGCGCAAAAGCGCAGGTTGGCGAACCCATTTTCTTCCAGGGTAGACAGCCGTACAATTGTTTCTGCGCATGCCCGGGCAGCTTTCAGGCTGACAGTGCCTTCAGAGGTTGTCAGGTTGCCACTCAGAAAGATTCGATCGCTTTTTGATAGCGCTTCGGGGATGTGATTCCAATCCAGCGAAACTGCCTGGATGGGCCCAAGCGAGATATATTCGAAACCGTCGGCATGCGCTTCGATTGCATAATTTTGGGCTGCCAAAGCCAGGTCCACAGGGGCGATATACTTTTCAAAGGGTGGAGTTGCCAGGCGCAAGGACTGAACTTCAAAGCCGGCATCCTGGTAGAGTTTGCGGGCATGGTTGGCAAAAATACCAACTTGCTGCAACAGCAGGCGGTTGACCGGAAAACCGGGTTGGCAAAAGACGGTAATAGAACGAATTTTCATAGCTCACTCCTGGTGCGCTGACGGGCGACCTCGAACATCAATAAACTGGCGCTCACGGCTGCATTCAGCGATTCTGTCCCTCCGACCATGGGTATGCGCACACTGGAAGTCGCCAGTTTGGCACCCTCGGGGCTGATCCCTTCCGCTTCCCCTCCAATCAGCAGTGCCAGCGGTTGTTTGAGATCTGTTCGCCAGTAGATCTGCTCGCCTTGCATATCGGCATGGAAAACTTCCAGACCTTCCAGCACATGTTCAAGCACATCCCAGGGAACATGCTGGATTAGCAGGCGAAAATGGGCTCCCATACCGGAACGCACAACCTTGGGGGCAAAGGCATCCGTATTGCCAGGCGGAAGTAACACTGCCTGCGCGCCTGCTGCTTCAGCAGAACGCAAGATCGTACCAAGGTTGCCCGGGTCACGTAACTGATCGGGGACAACCAGGAAATCTGGCTGGTCTGGCAGGGCAAAAGATTTCATTTCGAACACCCCCAGAACTCCTTGAGAGTGGTCGGTACCGCTAAGTGAATCGAATAACTGATCTTCAACCAGGTTTAGCTCCACGGCGTTTTTACTCAGCCCGTCCAACAGGCTGGCGGAACGGGTAGAGGAAGATTGCTTATACAGAACAAACTTGATAGGAACGTCTGAGCGCAGACCATCTTCCAAAAGGCGCACTCCTTCGGCAACAAATGCCTGCTGCTTAAGGCGGGCTTTACCCTGGTTCATCAGTGCTCGAACCAGCTGAACTTTTGGGTTTTGCGGTGATTGAATGGGTGCTGAAGGATTCATATCCCGATTATACATTTGACTCGGGTTGTGGATTGGTAAATATCATCGAAGTTGTGTAAGTGCCATCCGGTTCGATCGTCAATACAATGTAGCCTGGATGATAATTATTGCGTCGTTCAGGATAGCCCACCCCAGGGTTAAGGAAACGCTGTCCGTCCATCACCTCATTGGAGGCCAGGTGCAGATGTCCATAAATAATGATATTAGCTTGCGGGTAAAGCTTTGCCAACTTTTCCTGAAAAAAGCGGTGACTAAGAGGGGCGTTCGTGAAGAAAAGGCGGACGTAATTCCAGAACCAATCCCAGATGCTGAAATGACCATGGGCGAGTGTGATTTTCACCCCATTGATTTCCTGGTGAATTTCTTTGGGCAGATCAAGCCCAAGAAACCAATCACGATTGCCCTGCACAGCAAGTGTTGGGGCAATCGTCTCAAGCTGCTGGATCACTTCAGTGGTGCAGACATCCCCTGCGTGCAATATCTG
>DHUW01000073.1:19991-20432 GCA_002409365.1 Anaerolineaceae bacterium UBA5224
CCTTACAACGGACTTCATAAAGTAGACCGGTCCGGTGATTGTTCCGTCCAATGATAAAATCAGGGAATATGGAAATATTTGATCTCTACGATCGCGATCGCATCCTGACTGGTGAAACGATCAACCGGGGGCAGAAACCGCCTGCAGGGCGATATCATTTGGTTGTGCATGTTTGCATATTTAACAGTAAAGATCAGATGCTCATCCAAAAACGCAGCCTTGAGAAAGCTGCCTGGGCAGGATTGTGGGATGTCAGCGTTGGCGGAGCTGCCCAGGAAGGTGATTCCAGTCAGCAGGCTGCCCACCGCGAATTGTTGGAAGAGTTGGGCATCGATTACGATTTCAGCCAAATTCGTCCGGTGATGACTGTAAACTTCCCCAACGGTTTTGACGATATCTACCTGGTCAACCTCGATCTCGAATTCAATCGTTTGAAATTAC
>DHUW01000073.1:20769-32561 GCA_002409365.1 Anaerolineaceae bacterium UBA5224
TACAAATAACATTCTCGGAGGCTAAAATGAAGTTTCGTTCCTTAGTAGATTTTGACAAAATGATCACTCCTGTACTGATCAAGATCCTTTTCTATATTAGTATGGCAGTCGCAATCATTGGTGGGGTCGTCGTCTTTTTTGGAGGGATCAT
This sequence comes from Anaerolineaceae bacterium UBA5224, assembly GCA_002409365.1. Taxonomy (GTDB): domain Bacteria; phylum Chloroflexota; class Anaerolineae; order Anaerolineales; family Anaerolineaceae; genus Mesolinea. The sequence continues at coordinate 20,921 of DHUW01000073.1, forward strand.
CAGAGCTTTCCAGGAAGGCAGTATTGGCCCTGCTTTGGGCGGGATCATCGGTGGACCGTTGGTGATCATTCTGGGCATCCTCATTGCCAGAGTTTATTCTGAACTAATGATCGTCGTTTTCCAAATCCACCAGAACCTGGTGGCTATCAAAAATAAATTGGTTGACGGTCAGTAAATAGGCAGAATGGAAGTGGGGGTTAATTAGCTTCACTTCCTGCATTTTTATTTTCCTGCATTCTGAGCAAAGCGAAGAATGTTAGTTTAGCCTTGTCGACAAACCCGTTCCGTTCCATTCCTTGAGAGTACAATTAGGAAAAGAAATTGCTCATTTAGAGGTTGATATGTTAGATATTAAATTGATTCGCGAACAAACCGAGCTTTATAAGCAAGGCTTACGCAACCGGCATATGGAAACAGATATCATCGACGAGGTCATTGCGCTCGATGAAGAACGACGTGCCTTGATTTTGGATGTTGAGAGCAAGAAAGCCGAACGCAACGCGGTCTCCAAGGAAATCGGTCGCATGAAAGACAAGACAGAGCGCGAAGCCAAAATTGCCTCTATGCGTGCGTTGGGCGATGAAATCGATTCTCTGGATGAAAAATTAAAGGGCGTGGAAGCTGACTTATACAACCAGTTAGCCACGATCCCCAACTTGCCCGACCCTGATGTGCCGATCGGGCTTGATGATAAAGACAACGTAGTTATTCGTACGATAGGCGAAAAGAAAGTTTTCGATTTCGAACCCAAACCGCACTGGGATCTTGGCCCCGAATTGGGCATTATCGATTTTGATGCCGGCGTAAAGTTGTCCGGTTCCCGATTTTTTGTTCTGGAAGGTGCTGGCGCTCGTTTGGAACGCGCCCTCATTTTCTGGATGCTTGATCTGCATATGCGCCAGGGTTATCGGGAGTTTTATCCACCCTGGATGGTACGGCAAGAGGTCATGTTCGCTTCAGGACAACTGCCAAAATTTGCAGATAACCTTTACCATGATGCCGAGGAAGATTACTGGTTTGTTCCGACCGCCGAAGTCCCCCTGACTGGAATTATGATGGGCGAGGTGGTGGACGAAGCCGATCTGCCCCTCAATCTGACCGCCTATACCGCCTGTTTTCGCCGGGAAAAAATGAGCGCTGGTCGGGATGTACGTGGGATGAAACGCGGGCATCAATTCGACAAGGTGGAAATGTATAAATATTGCCTGCCTGAAAATGCTGAGCAGGAACTGAACAAAATGGTCGCAGATGCCGCCGCTACCTGCGAGGGGCTGGGGCTGACCTATCGGGTTTTGCTTCAGTCCACGGGTGATTTGAGCTTTGGCTCACATAAGACTTATGATATCGAAGTCTGGGCTCCTGGCGTTCAGGAGTGGCTGGAGGTTTCTTCGATTTCCAATATCGGTCAGTTCCAGGCACGGCGGGCGAATATTAAATATCGTCCGAGCGGTGGCTCGGCGCTGCAGTATGTTAACACCCTCAATGGATCGGGTCTGGGTTTGCCGCGCACCTTGATCGCCGTCATGGAAAACTACCAGCAAGCGGATGGAAGCATTGTGATCCCTGAGGTACTTAAACCACTTATGGGCGGAATTGATGTGATTCGCAAATGACAAACTGGACGTATTACCTGATCCTGGCAATCAGCGCGATTCTAAATTTGGTCGGGCTGGTTGGTTTGCTGCTGGTGTTTTTCCCGGGCTTGACAGTTGCCTGGGTAGGGCAGTTGATTTGGGTAATATTTGTTGGTTTCAATAAAAATCATGCAGGCTGGCAGTTTGGGCTGACTATAACGATCTTCGTGATCAATACTATCATAATGATCGTTGGCTCGTTGCTTGATAATATCCTGGGAGCCTCCGGCACTCGGAAGAAGGGGGTTCCATGGTGGGAGATCTTCCTGGTGATGGCGATCATGATCATCGGGGGAATCATTTTAACCCCGTTGGGCGGTTTGGCACTTTCGCTTGGAACGCTCTTTTTGATTGAATACTATCGTCTTGAAAAAGATCCGAAGAAAGCCTGGGAAAGCACCGAGGCATTGGCGTTTGGATATGGTTCCGCTGCCATCATTCGCTTCTTTTTATGCCTGCTGATGATTGCCTTGTGGGTCTTTATGGTAGTAGCTTTATAAAGCACAGAGAGCAGGCAGGCAGCTCAATTTTCGGGCTAACAACAACCTTTGTAGGGAACGGGCATCAGCCGTTCCCTTGTTTGCCCAAAAAAACCTCAGTTCCGTATATGATACCTAATTTAGATCCCGGTCCTCGCCTGGCGGGCGAGGTAAAGTGCGATTGAGCCGGCTACGGCAGCATTGAGCGAATCGATCTTGCCATATTGGGGCAGGCGCATGATTTCATCGCAATTCTTTCGCACCAGACTCCGCAAGCCTTCCCCTTCATTCCCGACTACAATAGCAACTCCGCCCTTCATTCCCAGCTTTTCCGGCGTTTTTGCTGTTTCATCAGCATCCAACCCATAAACCCAAAGATCCATTTGCTTTAAGCGCTCAATCGCCTGTACCAGGTTATATTGCGCGATCAGCAGATGTTCGGTGGCGCCTGAAGAGGCATTGACCACACTCGGTGTCACCTGGGCAGCCTGGGAGGAGGGGATGATCACACCATGCACATGCATCAACTCGGCTGTTCTCAGCAGAGAACCAAGGTTTTGTGGGTCCTGGATCAGGTCAAGCAAAAGGAAGAACGGCGGTTCTTCCTGCGTTTCAGAGTACTTTATCAAATCTTCCAATGCAGCATAGGGATAAGCGCTGGCTTCCAGTGCTATACCCTGGCTGTGCTTGTCAATCTGTGCCATTTGCTGTTTGTTTGCCATGCGCACAGGCACCTTATACTGTTGGGCGAACTCAACGCTGTCTTTTAACCTGCCTTCAATGCGGAGATCCTGCTGGACTAACAGGTTAAAAAAATGCCGCCGTTTTGCCCGCAGGGATTCATAAACCGGGTTGCGTCCTGTCAGCCATTCTTTCATTAGTTTTCCCAACTCCAGGTTGTGCCGTCTTTGCTGTCTTCGAGGATCACTCCCAGAACCTTGAGCTCATCGCGGATCTTATCGGACATCGCCCAGTTTTTTTCTGCTCGTAAGTCTCGCCGAAGTGCAACCAAAAGGTCGATGAAAGCATCTGCAGAGGTCCCGGATGTGGCTTCTTCTTCCAAAGTCAACCCCAAAGTATTGGTGAGCTCGTTAAAAACTGTCTGCGCAATGCCCAGTTGAGCATCATTTGCGCCGTCCGTGCGAGCCTGGTTGATCACCTTGACCAGCTCATAAATGGCAGCCATTGCCAAAGAGGTATTGAAGTCGTCATCCATAGCTTCAACAAATGCCTGGCGGGTACTGTTGGCAGCCTCTTCCAGCTTCGTCATCTCGCTTGCCGATAGGCCTGTCACGCCAGGCAGAGCGCCTTTCTTTGCGCTGAGCAGACGTTTGTAGCCCTGTGTGGTTTGTTCAATGACTGCTTCGTTATAGGTCAGAGGGCTGCGATAAGAGCCGTTCAAAACCCATAGACGCATCACATCGCCTGGATGCTCTCTGAGGAATTGGTCGATCGTGACCATATTGCCAACCGATTTGGACATTTTCTCGTCCTTCAAGCCCATCATGCCGTTGTGCATCCAGAAGCGGGCAAAAGGCTTGTGCGTGATCGATTCGGTTTGCGCAATTTCGTTTTCATGATGAGGGAAAATCAGGTCATTGCCGCCGCCATGAATATCGATCTGCTCGCCCAAATGAACCATGTTCATAGCAGAGCATTCGATATGCCAGCCGGGGCGCCCTTTTCCCCAGGGGCTGTCCCAGGCAGGTTCACCAGGTTTGGCAGACTTCCACAGGGCAAAATCCATGGGGTGCTCTTTGCGTTCATCCACCTGGATGCGTGAACCTGCGTTCATGGTCTCCAGTGATCGTCCGCTGAGTTTGCCATAATCGGGATCGGCTTCCACGCTGTAATAAACATCGCCGTCGACAACATAGGCTGATTCATTATCGATCAGCTTCTGGATCATCTCGATGATCTGGGGCATATCATTGGTAGCACGGGGATTGACCGTGGCAGGTTCAATGTTCAACGCTTCAAGGTTGCGTTTATATCCGGCAATATATTGGTCGGCCAGCCCAAATGGATCCACTCCGAGTTCGTTGGCTTTGTTGATGATTTTATCGTCCACGTCGGTGAAATTCATGACGTAACGGACATCATATCCTTTATATTCCAGGTAGCGACGGGCGATATCAAAAACAAGGGCAGACATGGCATGCCCAAGATGTGCGTCAGCATACACGGTCGGTCCGCAGACGTACATGCGAACTTTTCCAGGTTCGATTGTGGTGAACTCGTCCTTTTTACGGGTTAGTGTGTTGTAAATTCTGAGTGCCATATGCAGCTCCTAATGTTCAGAAACAGGTTTTGCAAAAATCATCCGCCCAGCGGAAGTTTGCAAGATTTTTGTGACGGTAACAGGAATCGTTTTTTCAAGATATTTCTGTCCGTTTTCTATGACCACCATCGTGCCATCATCAAGGTAACCAACACCCTGTTGATACTCTTTGCCTTCCTGGATCACATTAATTGAAAATTCCTCACCAGGGAGCAGCACGACCTTCACAGCATTTGCCAGGTCATTGATATTGAGGATTTTAACACCCTGAAGTTCTGCTACGCGGTTGAGGTTGTAATCATTGGTCAGGATGGGAGCGTTCAGCTGCTGTGCCAAAACGATCAGACGTTCATCGACCTCCCGGACACCTTCCACATCGACATCGCTGATTATCACAGGCACATCCTTGCCTTCCTGCAACTCTGCCAGCACCTCCAACCCGCGCCTGCCGCGTTGTCTGCGCAGGCTGTCAGCAGAATCGGAGACGAATTGCAGTTCGTTCAGGACAAAGCGTGGAACAATCAAACTGCCACCCAAGAAACCTGTTTTGGCAATATCGGCAATACGTCCATCGATGATGGCACTGGTATCCACCAGGATCCGGCGCTCACCTTCGGATGAACTTTTGCTTGTACGACTGGTTTTGGTGCTTATCCCTCTGAAAAGGTTCATAAAGTCTTCCTGGCGAGTGACAAAAAGCACAACGCCCAGGTATCCAAATAGAACCAACCCGACAAAAGGAAGTATCTGACCCAGTGCTCCAGGAAGCAAACTCAGCGGGTATGCCATAATAGCGGCTGTGATCAAACCAATGACCAAACCGATCAATCCGCTGATCAATGTCTGGGGAGTAGCTTTCCTAAATAACCTAGCGAGAGCCTGCAAAGGCTTGATCGTAAGGTAAGGTGTAATTATAAAACCAATAATAGCAAAAATAATAGTGTTGATCGCGATTGTGGCGCCCTGGGAAAGCAATAAATTAGGAATAAAACCAGAAACGTAATCATAAATTGGGAGTCCGGTGAAAGCACCGATAATTCCAAGGATGATAGCGCCGACAATGCGAGATATGAGAATCGCATTCATATAAGACCTCCGATTTTAAAGTGCAGATAAAGTATAACTATTGACTTGTTAAAATAATAGCATTCCGATTTGGTAAAGTCAACGAAACTGACTAATCTTTGATAAACCTCTAATAATAAATCGAATAAAAATGACTCCTACCAAGGAGCCATATTAAATCTGTACATATTATTGCGCTGGTGCAGCCCTGACCAGCCCGTTTATGCTAAGCAGACCGGCAACGTCAAACGGATAATAGATCAGCAGAGCCTTGCCCACCACCCAATTTTGGTCAACGAAACCCCATTGATGGGAATCGGAGGAATGGTTTCGGTTATCACCAAGGACAAACAGTTTTCCTGCCGGAACTGTCCAGCTGCCCGAATAGTTTGGAACTTCCATGATATATGGTTCTGTCAGGGCGTTTCCGTTAACGCGCACAACACCGCCAGAGATATCCACTCTGTCCCCCGGCAGACCAATTACACGCTTGATGTAATCTTCCTGCTTATCGCCGTTGTAATGGAAGACGACGATATCGCCATACTTGGGGTCTCCCAGTTTATACGCCAACTTGTTCACCAGCAAAAGGTAGCCTTGTTTTAAGGTAGGCTGCATGCTGATGTTAAAAACTTTCACACGCGAGGTAACAGCATTAAGAATGATAAAGAGAAACAATGCCATCAAGACGGTCTCAAATAAGTCACGCCAGAATCCCTTGGTTTTGGTTTGTCCTGGTACAGTATTAGCGTTTGCTTCAGAGGTCTCGACCGGCTGGGTCGGTTCGTGCTTTTCGTATGAATTATTATCTTGTTCCATTTTTTCTTCCGTGTTGGTCAGGTTGACCAACTTGCTTATTATACCAATCCCAAGGCAGTTTGCCACACCCAACCTTCTAATGAGGGGGCTGCTCTCGGGATGGTTAGGAAGCCTTTTAGCTGGCGAGTAGACTCACTCGCGCCGCTCCCGTTTCTTTAGGATTAACTTTATTGGTGTCCCTTTGAAGGGGAAGACTTCTCTGATCTGGTTTTCAAGAAAGCGGACGTAGGTAAAGTGCGCCAGGCTGGGGTCATTGCAGTAAAGGAGGAATGTAGGGGGAGCCGTGTTAACCTGTGTACCATAATAAATACGGAAAGGCTTGCTTATTCCAGAAGGGGACTGATGCTTGTCCTGGGCGTTAACCAGAACTTTATTCAGTTGGGATGTAGAGATCTTTCGCAGCCGCTCTTGCTGGATCTCTTTAACAAGTGGCAAAACCTGGTGGACGCGCTGTCCGGTTTCGGCAGAAATGAAGATCACTGGTACATAGGGCAAAAAGTTCAATTCCCTGCGCAGATTCTTTTCAAACTCAGCGGCAGTATTCTGATCCTTCTCAATCAGATCCCACTTGTTAATAACCACCATCACACTCTTCCACGCCTCGTTAATATAACCAGCAATGTGGGTGTCCTGGGCGGTGATCCCGCTGACTGCATCGATAACAAGGACGGCGACATCACATCTTTCGATCGCCTGCATTGCGCGTAAAACAGAATACTTTTCCACGCCGGGAATCACCGAGCCGCGCTTGCGGATGCCGGCAGTATCAATCAGAGTGTATTCCTGCCCTTCAAAAACCATTTTCGAATCGATTGCATCGCGTGTCGTACCCGGGATATTACTGACTATTGAGCGTTGTTGCCCGGTTATCTTGTTAAGCAGGCTGCTCTTACCGGCATTGGGCTTGCCAACTATGGCAACTTTGATACTATCGTCTTCTGTCTCATCTTCCACGGGGGGCGGAAAATGAGCGACAACAGCATCCAACAGGTCGCCTGTTCCGGTACCATGAATGGCGGAGATCGCATAAGGCTCGCCCAACCCTAATGAATAGAAATCCAGGGCATGCAGGCGACCAGCGGCACTATCAGCTTTGTTCACGACCAGCAGAATTGGGGGTGTTTCGCGATCATCGCTTTTACGGCGTTTTCGCAGGATGTCCACGACTTCCCTATCAGCTTGCGTGACACCATCTATTGCATCTGTGACCAGAAGGATCACATCGGCTTCCTCCATGGCAATTTCGGCCTGAGTACGAATGTCCTGAATAAAATCTGCCGAGCCAATGGATAGTGGATTTTGAGAATGTTGTTTGCTGGGATCGATCCCGCCGGTATCCACGACAAAAAAATCGTGCCCAGCCCAGTCACCTTCTGCTACGAGGCGATCGCGGGTAGTACCAGGCACATCGTCAACGATTGCCAGGCGCTGCTCGACCAGGCGATTAAAAAGCGTACTCTTACCAACATTTGGTCTTCCGACCAGAACTACTACGGGTTTATGCATTAGGAATTCCTTAATTTTTTACTTCAACGCCAAAGAACGACTTCAATTGTGCCAGGCAACATGGAGTCCAGACGCAGGTCCTCGTTATTTAAGATTACATCAGGTGACAATTGGTATGTTCCAGGACCGCGATTGCTCAGGTCTAAAACCACGCGAATATTATTGGCAGTGAGTTCATCGAGAAGGTTCATCGGGCCAGAAATATACAGGTCTACAAATTCAGGCGTTATATTGACGGTTAGTCCGGGTTCCAGATTTTCAATTTCTACTGGAACGTCAATGATTTGGGTAGAGGATTGGATTGCATCGATGCCAACATCAACCAAAACCTGCTGATTACCCACGACCACAATGCCGTCCTGAAGCTGTAAATCAACATTGACGCTGAAGTCTTCATAAGCGCCACTGAGGTTGATTGGTGCTGTATCCAGAAAAGAGGGCATATCATTTGCGATGGCAGGATCGGATGTATAAATTGTCAGATTGGGAGGTGTAACGGTTAGTCCGGTAAGATGAAATCCCTGGGCGATTGTGCCTGTGGTGACAATTTTGATAAACACATTTCGGTAACCAACCAATTGCCTGATCGGCACTTCGACTGTGATGGATGTTGGGTTGAGGCTGACTCCTTCGACAAGATTGCCACGGCGATCGATCGGTTTGAGCTCTATGATCCTGGTGATGGTGGTTGTGGTGTTGCTCAGGTCGATACTGGCAACCACATCCAATACTTCATTCACTTTCGATTGTGGTCCCAACACTTCCACACTTTCGCTGCTTAGCACAGCGTCTCCTGCTTCATAACTGACCGGGAGGATGCCTGACTGGAGCAGTGTTATGTCAAAAGTTTTCGTCGAAATTTGTTCCAGGGTAATGTTGATTTCTGTCGGGTTGATTTCCAATACCTGGACAGGCTTGAAATTGGACAGATCGACTTCAGGAACAAGGTCATAGGTACCTGCATTCAGTCCTGAAAGATTGAGGCGGGCGGTTATCTGGTTAAAGTGGCGCAAAATCTGTTCATGAACTGATCGTGGTGCCCTGAGTATTATAGTGACATCATTGGCACTTTGCTTTGTGATCAGGAGATCCGGGTTTTGCCCTAAAATTGTCAGCGGGATCGGTGTGGGGTACGCAACCACTTCGTTTGGATCGCTGGAGCTTACCGATGAAACCCAGACAATAATAGCCAGGACCAGTGCAGTCAGGAAGATGGGCAGAATCTTGGCAACTCGCTTAAGAAAGTCCATCATTCTGTATCCTCCATAGGTTCCTCGACCAGGTTTTTCTTTGAGAGCCTGTCCTGTCGATCGGTTGCCATAATAGCGCGCATACTGTTGAGTAAACGCTCACCATCAAGACGCCGGATGAGCTTGCCGCGATGAGCGATCGAAATCGTGCCAGTCTCTTCCGAGACCACCACTGCTAGTGCATCGCTTACCTCGCTAATACCCATCGCAGCTCTGTGCCGAAGCCCCAGGGAGCGGTCGGCAGTACTGTTCAAGACACCACTGCTAGAAAGCGGCATGACACAAGCCGCCGCTTTGATGCGATTATCAGAAATGATGACAGCGCCATCATGAAGAGGTGTGTTTGGATAGAAAATTTGTAAAAGCATCTGGGGGGTTACTTCCGAGTCTACCATGACCCCATTTTTATAGTATCGTTCCAATCCTCCTCTTCGGGACAGTACTATCAAAGCACCATGTCGGCGTTCTGAAAGTTGAACGACCGCCTTTGTGACAGAGACAAGCGTTTCTTCCAGTTCCAGCATGGTTCGGGAGCCTTTTCGGCTGCGCCATAAACGAAATTCACCCATGCTGCCCATACGTTCCAATCCCCGCCTGATCTCAGGAGCAAAAATGACCGGAACTGCCAGGATCAGTGCCGGCGAGACTGTCTGTACCAACCACGAAAAAGCCGGCAGATTGACTAGGGATGTCAGTAAAAACACCAGGATCACGATCAGGAAAACACCCCGCAAAAGCGTTTGGGCATCTGTGTCGCGCAACAAATAAAGAAGCAAGCTGAAAAAGATCGTGACCAGGAGAATATCAAGAACACTAGACCAGGTGAACCGTTCCAGGATGAATACGAGATTATTCAAAAATTCTTGCATTTTCTCTACCTATTATTGAATTTTAAGTATAACCTCATTCAACGTGCTTCTTTCAAATTTTACAAAACCATTCAGATTGTTCGATGACCAAGGTAAGGTTACCTCTTCAGAAAAAGGCGCAATGAAATAAAGGATGGTCTTACGTCATTTTCGAAGATCACGGGTCTTTCACGACACATTTTGTGTACGATTTGACCGAACATCTCTCATTGCGCAATATGGTGCAAGAACCATTCCCTACGATCGTTCCCTCGGTACATTTATGAAGTTTACGGGGTGAAGCACCCTTAAAGGGCGATCAAGATCATTCTCGACAATGCTGTTTTAATTCAGGCTTTTAACCCAGACTTCACCGGGCATGAGACCATTTTCTTTCAAGAACAGGAAATACGTGCCCTGCGGGATGCCTTCTGGAACATCCTCACCCGGCAGGAACTTGCCTTGCCAGGCTTCTTTGGCGGGCAGTATCATTTTGGATATTGCCAACAAGGTGTAAGCACCCCGAAGCCAGTCTTCCAGGATAGGAATGGCCGCTTTTTTATCGGCTCGCTCTGAATTGATCGGAGCCTGGTGACTGAGCAAAGCCATATTTTGACGAGTGCCGAGCCGATTTACCTGGATAACTTCTTCATAGGTGCTGAGCACAGGAACCAGGTTTGCAGCCAAAATTTTGTAGATCCGATCACAGGTCCATTCCTGTTGGGTATCGGTCGAAATCAACTCACATGCATTGGGAAATTCGTTTTCCAACATCGTGTGCATACGCAGCGAGGCCCGATCAACCTCTCTAACCATAGGCAACCCCAGGTCGCAAACCGCTCTCGAAGTTTGCTTGAAGGTTGAAGCAAAGGTTCCATCGGTCCAGATTACGGTGTCTGAACAGGCAATTTTTTCTTCCTGAGGGGGCTGGGAGTTGATTTTCGTCCAGGCATGACTTTCGCTGTGCCCGCGGTTCTGCACCAGGCGCTCAAAGCGTACCTGCTTATCGGCTGCTGCTGTCCATATTTGATCACACAAACTTCTGATGTCGGATTCCAAGAGCTTGATTGCTTCAATGATTAAAATTGGGCGGGTGCAGGTTTGGATTTGCTGAAAAACTGCCTGGGTGACATAGGGGTGTACGATTTCTTCCAACTTTTTCATCTCGGTCGGGTCCGAGAACACGATCCTGCCCAATTTGCTGCGATTGATCTGACCATCTGCCAGGCACATGTCTTCCCCGAAATGATCCAGGATAGCCTGCCAGCCAGGAGTGCCGGGTAGATAACTGTCTTGGGCAGTCAAATCGGCATCAATTGTATAGGCGCCAAAATTTGCCAGGTAGTTGCGGATCGCGCTTTTCCCTGAGGCAATATTTCCGGTCAAACCTATCACAAAGGGTTTCTGAATCATGCCTGAAGTATACTGCGAACATATTTCTTTTAAGTGGATATCGTTCTACGAATTGCCTTAAGCTATAATTTTCAAATATGGAACGAGACGCCTTTTTGGCAGGTTTTTTCGAACACTTTCAACCCGATTTTACTAAACCGGTTGTAGTCGCTGTTTCTGGTGGGGCTGACAGTCTTTCACTACTTCATCTGCTTCTGGAATCTGGTTTAGGGCTGATCCCCGCCCACTTCGATCACCAACTCAGATCCATTTCTGGAGAGCAAGCTCAACTGCTCGGTAATCTCATGAATGATTGGGGCTTGCCTTTTGAATTAGGCTCAGGTGATGTTGAGATTTTCGCAAAGTC
>DHUW01000073.1:32903-34543 GCA_002409365.1 Anaerolineaceae bacterium UBA5224
ATCGAGATCCTGCAACAGTTCTCAGACAAAATCCCTCTATGGCGGCCGCTCCTGGATATTGGAAAAAAAGAGATCCTGGAATATTGCGCCAAAAACCAGATAACGCCACTTGAAGACGAATCCAACCAGGACCTGCGTTTTCATCGAAACCGCTTACGACACGAACTGATCCCAATGATCGAAAAGATCCAACCTTCATTCCATAAAATCTTGGCAAGAAACGCCAGGGTAATTGACTTGGATCGCCAGGTGTTGGAAAAACTGACAATACATGCCTGGGAGAAAAGCATCGTCAAGGAATACCCAGGCAAAGCTTTACTATTTGACCGGGGGCAATGGCATCGATTGGACGAGACGATTCAATATCGGCTCCTGGCGAAAGCTGCCAATCAGTTAGTCCCCGATTTGCGAGATCTCGGCTTTTCGGAACTGCAAAGGGCAAAAGATGCCGTGGATCAGCTTGCCCCCAGGGCAGATTTCAAAGCCGGAATCCTGATCCAGAACCAATCTGAAACCTTTCTGCTTTCCCTGGGTCAGTTTGACCTTCCCCAAACCGAGTATCCGCAACTTCCAGACGACACTGCACTTAAGCTTACGTTTAAAAAGCCAGTAAAACTCGCCTATGGCTGGCAAATCAAGGCTGAGAAGGTTGATAGAGAAGTATTTGAGCACTTGCCAAGGCAGACCAAACAAGACCCGTTACATGCCTGGTTGAACCCGGCTGACCTGGAACTGCCGCTGATGGTCCGACCGCCGGTCGAGGGAGAACGCTGGTCGCCGCTTGGCATGGTGCACAAGCATCAGAAAATGAGTGATTTCTTCATTAACAAGAAAATTCCCCACACTGCCCGGAATTTATGGCCGGTTGTTAGCAGTGCAGGGTCAATTTTGTGGTTGGTTGGCTTGCGGATTGCGCAAGCCTGGCGACTGACCGGGGATGAAGTTGAGATATTGCATCTTCAGCTCATCCCACCCGCCTGATCATCTTACTCAATCCAAAGCGCTTGCCTGATGATTGCCTGGATGGCATTGATGTCCGGATATAACACGGAAGCACCGCCGTCGGTCATCCCGGGAACGGCTTCATTTGGCGTGATCTGAAAGTTGGTGATGTCAGGTCCCTTGATGAACTTGGAGAGCGGTAGGGCATATAAGAGCAGATCCGACATCTTCATGTTCGTCTCGACAGTTTCACTGACAGCCTGGATGACCCTGGGCAGGTTCGGGAGCTCAGAAGGTCGCAGCGCTTTGCTGACCATTGCCTTAATGACCTCCTGCTGCCTGCGGTTGCGGTCAAAGTCAGAAGTATTCTTGCGGGCGCGCACATACCAAAAAGCATCACCAGCGGTCATATACTGTCTGCCAGGTTCGATCACGCACCATCCGGTATCATTCAACCAGCATTCATCTTCCATATGTTTCTCAACATTGACGTCAATGCCACCCATCACATCGATGATATGTTTGAAACCATCGAAATCAACCATGGCGAAATTGTCGGGTCTAAAGCCGAAATTGAGTGCCAGTGTGTCGCTGAGCAATTGAGTTCCACCGAAAGGAAGGGCAGTGTTGAGCCGTTGAGGTCCGACACCAGGGATGTTGACCCACAGATCGCGCGGGAAAGACAACAAATGAAACTC
>DHUW01000073.1:34852-37054 GCA_002409365.1 Anaerolineaceae bacterium UBA5224
GCAGCGATTGCCGGTTCCCAGAGGTTGGTCATAAATCCAGGTTGACCGTTGCGAATTTTGTTGATGCTGATACCTGCCATGACAACCAGGGCAAGGCTTATGATCAGCAGAATCCAGCCAAGCGGAAAACCACGTTTGCGTTCATCACGAGTTGAATATTCCATTTTTATTCCTATGTTGGGGCGTGAATTAACCCTCGGTTACTTCCTCTTCAGGCAAGGTATAGCCATTTTCTGTAGCCAGGGTGCGCAGTTTGCTTTTTACTTCACGCCATTGAATTTTTGAAATGCCAAGTTTCTGGCGGATTTTGTCTTGTTCGATTCCATTGGAAAGGTCGTTCAATGCACTGGTCCAGCGCAGCATGTCAAAGCTAATATGTTTGTCCATCTTGCCGGCTTTGGTGATATCTTCCAGTAAATATTCCAGACGGCGTTGTGACCAGGGCAAAACCTGATCTTTGATTTGATACTGTTCAGCATACTGATTATAGGCTTCCACCCATTGTGCTGATACTGGGATTTTACGTTCCTTGAAGCGATAACGCTGATTGGGGTAGCGGACGAAAATGTATGCTTCTTCTGGATCACTGAGTTCGAGATGATTGGTTTTCAAGTTCAGACATTCACCTTTTTTCATTGCAGTCTCGAGCACGAGCCGCAGTAAAACATAAGGCCGCAGGTCTGGGTTGGCAGAGTTTCGGATGGAATCGGCAGCCTCAAGAGCCACCTGGAGCTCATGTGGTGTAAGAACTGTTGGCAGGGGGCTGGTGACAGTCTTCTGCACAATTTTTTCTGCTGGATCAACTGAAATTGCTGCGTTTTGAGTCAGCCAGCGAAAGAATGATTTCAATGAAGTGATCCGGCGAGAGAGTGTTTTTGGGCTGCAAGGGATGCCACGATCCTTTTCGAGCCATGTAAGATAATCTTCGAGGTCTTTGGCTGAGATCTGACCAATGGGTTTATCAGTGGGCATAAACTCTTCCAATAACTTGAGGTCAGCTTCAAACGCTTTGAGAGTGTGATGAGAGCGACCCTGATCACGCAAATAGAATTTCCATGCTTGGATTGTTGGTTGGAGCAGTGTGCTCTCGGTTATATGTGCGCTGATTGCTTCGTCTTTCTGGTTCATCATCACTCCCGCGTTTCGTATAGTCGAATAATCTGAAAAATTAAGTTTAGTCCTTGCGGGCTGGTTTGTCAAACTCAGTTGGTAGAAAATTATTGACATCCAAATTTAACCATAAACAATTATTAAATTTCCACATTGTTTAACATTTGGAATATAATATATTAATTGTGAGCAGTTTTTCGCGGAAGCGATCAAAACGTGGCGTTTTATACGGACTCATCGCTGGATTGTTTTTTACCTTGGCTGCCTGGGGGATGGATGCTTGGATTCTATTCCAGCACGATTCTACACTGCCTTTTCTCAAGTTCCTCCCGGCACTCCTCATTTGTGTGCCTGCTGCTGTTTTAGCTGGTTATCTGACGGCAAGATTTGAAAAAGGATGGTTGAGCCTGCTCCTTTGGGTTGGTTTGGCGATTTTATTCACGTCCCTGGTCATTAATATTCCTATAAAAATTGCCCCCAAGCTGACGATCCGCCTGCTTCCAGAACTTACCCCGCTGATTCAATTTTCAGAACTGACAAATGTTGGTCATTATTGGTTTTACGGCGTTTTTGCGATTGGTTTCACCTGTATTTTGTGTGGAATTCTTGAAAATTTGCTAATTGATCAGAGTTTGGCATCATCAGGCGCATTTGGCTCGATTATTCCCTGTATCGTTTGCATTGTGATCATGACTGGAGCTGGACTTTCAGGCGATTTATTAATGACCAGTCATTTTCGTGAACCAATAGTTACAATTGATACCCTTCTTGAAAACGGTGCCACATACTATAACCAGGAAGTTGAAAAAACTGAGGCCAGGAAAATGCAATTGAGTATCGTCGATCCCTTGGATGACCTCGTGCTACATCCGTATACTCTGACTTTGGTCTCAACGGATAATTATTTAGGGCTGATGAAAGTACTCGTTAATTTTGAAGGTAAGTATGCACTTTGCCATCTGGCTTACTCTCAACCAACCTTCTGTGAGATCACCCATCTCCGTATCAACAGAACAGAGCAATTTGCGCTTAGTTCAGGGAAAAATTCCGAGTTTGACTTTTTTAAAGGTGTTATAATGCAACCAACTTTTT
>DHUW01000073.1:37341-37775 GCA_002409365.1 Anaerolineaceae bacterium UBA5224
CCCGAAGGGGTTGTGCATGCTGTCAATGGAGTCGATTTCAGGCTCAATGAAGGTGAGACGCTGGGAATCGTCGGAGAAAGCGGTTGCGGTAAGAGTGTCTCCATGCTTTCCATTCTGCGACTTATCCAACAACCTCCAGGTAAGATTGTTGCTGGACAAGCCATGTTTAAAGGACAGGATTTGCTCAAAATGAGCGAAGCCGAAATCCGGCATGTGCGCGGTGGTCAGATCGCCATGATCTTCCAGGATCCAATGACTTCACTAAATCCTGTGATGACCATTGGCAAGCAAATGGCAGAGCCAATGATGCTTCACCTGGGTTTCAACAAGGATCAAGCTCGCGAACGCTCAATTGAACTGCTTGAGCAGGTGGGCATCCCAAGAGCATCTGAACGTTTGAAGGATTACCCCCATCAATATTCTGGCGGTATGCG